>CAMLOZ010000422.1 GCA_946481625.1 uncultured Haloferula sp.
CAAGCGGATCCATCGCGGCGGGACTGGGGAGAATGACCGGCACGTTCGAGTTTCGCCTCGATCTCCGCGCGCAGCGAATCGAAAACGGCGAGGGCACCAGCGCCGTCTTCGAGCACGCCGACCGGCAGACCGCGGGCGCTCGCCCTGACGAAGAGCCCGTCGCGCGGGATCACCGTTTGCAGCACGAGATCGGGCGGCAGGAGCTGGCGCAGCGCGAGCACCGACTCGCGGCTCTCAGCCATCTCGTGCTGGACCATGGTCATGAGTACGCCGAGCACCAGCAAGCGGGGATGGATCACGCGCAGGCGGTTGAGGCCCTCCAGCATCTTTGGCACGGAGCGGATTCCCAGCGGCTCGGCTTGCTGGGGCACCAGCACGGCATCGCTGGAAGCGATGATATCCGCGGTAAGGCCGAACAAACCGGCGGGCGTGTCGATCAGGCAGAGATCGAAGCCGCGGGCCTCGACCGCGCGCAGGAAGCCGCGGACCCGGGCGAGATTCGCGCCCGTGGGCGAGCCGCCGACCTCGTAGTCGCTGGCCTGACCGGAGGCCACCAGCGAGAAGGTCTCAAGCCGGGTGGGAACGAGGATCCGCTCGAGCGGGATCCCGGGGTCGGCGAGGTAATCGTAGAAGCCGGAGAGCATGCGCGACTGGCGCGTCAGGGAGAGACCGACGGAGCCCTGCGGATCCGCGTCCACCAACAAGGTCCGGATCCCGGCACGGGCGAAGGCATGGGCCATGTTGATCGAGACGGTGGTCTTGCCCACCCCTCCCTTTTGACTGGAAACCGCTATACTGATCACGCTGGTAAGCTCCGGAAATCGCTGCCGCAGCGTAGCTTCGGCTTGTAAGCACGGAAGCCTTTTCTGCAAGGTGGCCACGTCCCCCTCCCCGGACACCCTTTGCAATGTTGAAATCAGGAACCTGTGCCTGCCTGCTCGCTTTGGCCGCGCTGGGCACATCGTGCCGCGAGCGTGGGAAGGCGGGGGCGAACTCCGCCTTTAACCCGGTGGTCGCGCCCGAACTGGGGCAGAACGCCATGTCGAAGGCCCCCCAGGGCCTCCTGTCCAGCCGTGCGGATTCACCGGTCCACTGGCAGCACTGGGAGCCGGAGATGCTCCAGCGGGCCGGCGACGCGAGGCGGCTCGTTTTCGCATTCATCGGCTCGTCCCGTTACCCGGGCTGTGTCGAGACGCTCGATGCGATCGACCGGGACAAGATGCTGGCGGAGCGCCTGAACCGCGAGTTCGTGCCCGTGCTGGTCGATCTGGATCTCTGCCCCGAGGCTGGCCTGGCGGCGAGCGTGCTGTGCCAGGAGATCCGGATGCCGGTTTCATTTCCTTTCATCCTGGTGCTCTCGCCGGACGGCAACGAGGTGACTTGGAGGCCTGTGCCTTATTCTCCGGAAACGGATCTCCAGGAGATCTTCGACGGTGCGACGGACGTGGTGGCGAACATGTGGCGCGAGTCCCCCGGCTACGTCGAACGCAATAGCGCTCTCGATCACGCCAACCGCCTGGGCCGAATGCCGAAGGCCGATGCGATCCCCGCCACGCCGGAAGAGCGGGACGACTTGCTTGCCCGCTCGCTCCGCCAACTCGTCAGTCTCTACGAGCAGGACGCCGGAACCATGTCCGGTGCCGGGGGCCTGCTTCCGCTCGGGATTCTCCAGTGCCTGGCTTCCGCCTCGCTGGATCCGGACACGCCGCCGGAAACCGCGCGGCGCAGCCGCGAAGTGGTCGGAAAATTCGGACGAACGATCCTCTACAGCGCCATGATCGATCCGCTCGACGGAGGTGTCTATTCGAGCCGCCGGGGCAATAGCTGGGACCTGCCCATGATCCACCGCAGTTGCGCGACCCAAGCCCGGGCCGCGAGGGCGCTGGTGACCTTGTATCGGGCGACGGGTGATCCTCGCGCGCTGGAGGTGGCGCTGGGAGCGGTGAAATTCGCGGAGGAGCAGTACCCGGCGCAGGGCGGGCTTTTCGCGAGCCAGCGCCTTCCCGGGAAGGCTTCCACCGCCGACTGGCTATGGAGTCTGGAGCAAATCGATCAGACCCTCGCCGGCCCCGAGGCCGCGCTGTGGAAGGCACTCTGCGGAATCAGCGGGATGGGGAATCTGGCTCTCGAAGCGGATCCGGCCCGCGAGTATTTCCGTCTCAATTCGCTCGGTTTCCGCAGCACCTTGGCCGCGGCGGCGGAGAAGGCGGGGATCTCGGCTGACGAAGCCGCCAAGCTGCTGGAATCGGGGCGGACGAAGCTTCTCAAAGCCCGCACGGCGAGGGTTCCCGACCGGCTCCCCTGCCCCGCCGCTTCCGCGGCCGCGAGCTTCCGCATGGTTTCCGCCTATGCCGCCCTTTTCACCGCCACCGGCGATCCGAAGTGGCGCGAAAACGCGGTCGCGCTGGCCGAACGCAGCCGCCAAACCTTCGCCCCCGGCAACACGGTGGTCGAGCAGAGCCCGGGCGAACCGGCCGCCGTGTGCGACGCCCGCGCCTTCACCTACGCCCTCGCGATCCAAGCCGCCCTCGACCTGGCGGAAATCACTCTCGACGAAGGCTGGCGGATCTGGGCCGGGGACCTCGCGACGATCGCGGCGGAGGCCTTCGTGGATGATGCCGGACGCCTGCGCGAGGCGCGTCCCGGATCGACTCCCCTCCAGCTTCCCGCCGAGGACCGGGTGATGCTCTTCGACGATTCCACCGCGGGGATGATGCGGATGAATCTGACGCGGCTCGAGGCGCTGGGCCAGACGCCGCCCCCGGCCCTCGCGCCATGGCTGCGTTCGCTGCCCCCTTTCACGGCCGCCCCGGTGATCTTCACGGACTCGATCCTCGCCGCCTCGTTCACCCGCTCGCGGGTGGTCGTCCATTTGCCCGAAAATGCCTCGGAAGAATGGAAGGAAGCCGCCTGCCGACTGCCGCTCGACCGGATTTCCCGGCGCGTGGGAAAGGTTCCCGTCCTGAAGGCCACAAGCCCCGACGGGAAGGAGATCGGCCTTGAAACACCCGCTTCCCTGGATGCCTTGGTGCGCCCGCTGGGACCCTGACACGATTTTTCCTCTCGCGTCGGCGGATTCCATTGGGATTGTTTCCGCAAATGAAAACCTACCGCCTCTTGCCCCTGCTGCCTTTCCTGCTCGCTGCCAACCTGTCCGCGGATACTTTCGAATTGAAGGACGGCTCGAAGATCGAAGGCACGATCCTGCGCACCGATGGCGCGGACTACATCATCGAGGTGCAGGTGACGAAGTCGATCAAGGACGAGCGCCGCATCCCGAAGGCGGACGTGGTGAAGCAAATCGCGGAGCAGAAGGACGAGACGGACTTCGCAGCCATCGCCGCGCTGGTGCCGGTCCCGGACCTCTTCAGCGAGGAGGAATACGAGTCCGCCGCCGGCAAGGTGGCGAATTTCCTCAAGAAGTACCCGAACTCCGCGCGCAAGAAGGAAGCCCAGAAGATCTACGACACCCTCGAAAGCGAACTGGCGGTGATCAAGACCGGCGGCGTGAAGTTCGAGGGACGGATGATCCCGGCTTCCGAGCGGGCCCCGAAGGCCTACGGTCTGGATGCCAGCATCGTGGCCAGCAACATGAAGAAGGCCGGCGACAAGGGCAACTTCGTCAGCGCGCTGCGCGAATGGTCGAAGCTTGAGAAGGATTACCCGGGTAGTAACGCCTACCGCGAGAACAAGGATTACGCGGTGACCTTGATGAAGGGCCATCTGGCAAACGTCACCTCCCTGCTCAGCGGCTATGACGCCCGGGTGAAGGCCCGCCAGAGCGGTCTCGCGGGGATGGAGCAGAGCGACCGCGTGCGCAGCGAACAGGCCATCCAGGAGGAACAATCGGCCTACACGGCCCGCGTCGAACGCGAGAAGGCGGAAGGCGTCAAATGGCTCAGCCTCGACCCCTTCGCCAAGGTGCAGCTCGACGAGACGAAGCGCAGCCTGGATACGGAAATCCGCCGCTTGAGCATGCTCGACACAAGCAGCCTTCCGAACACCGAGGCCGCCTACGAGGACGCTTACGCCGCTGTCACCAAGACCGGAGCCAAGAAGCAGGAGATCGATTCCGCGCTTTCCAAGGCCCGCGGCGCGAACATGCCGCAGAAGTACATCGACGAGCT
>CAMLOZ010000423.1 GCA_946481625.1 uncultured Haloferula sp.
TCCCAGACCGGGTTGCCGAGCTCGGAGGGTGGCTGCGGGCTGCGCTTCCAGTTCCAAGCCATCTCGTCGTGTTCCATGCACAGTAGCCTGAGGAGCTCGCTGAAATCCTTCCGCGGGTTGAACAAGGCCGGGCCGCGGCGGAGAGCACCGCTGCTCTGCAACGCTTCAGCGAGGCGGTTCGGACCATTCTCCGCCATCACCGTATGGATCACCGGTTGACGCGTCCCGCGCTCGATCAATTGCAACAGCGCTTCCGGCTGCGAGAGACCCGCGGCCTGCGGGCCGTGCAGCCAGACGATCTCGCCGATCTCTCCCGACTTCGCCATGCGGACGGCTTCGCGCAACGCGGGTTCGTTGTCCCGGCCGCCGGTGAATTCATGTGCCTCCAGGTCCGCCACCTTCACCGCTGTCGCCTTGTCATCGGCCAGCAGGATATGGAAGGCATCCGCGGGGAAGTCATTCTTGAGACTTTCCAGCAGCCACGGCTTGGCCTTCTCCATCGATGCGGAGCCATCGATCACGAGCAGGAGTTCCGATGGCGACACCCGGTTCAGCTTCGGCTCGCGGATGAGGTAGCGCTCGTAGGCGGCTGCGAACTTGTCCTCGCACCACACCGCGGCGGGCATGGCGGCGACCTCCATCCTCACCGCCGTCGCGCCCGCCATCGCGGCATCGGGCTTCAAACTCGCGGACATCGAGAAGCCCGGGCCGTCGCGCACCGCATCGCGCGATTCGATGCCCGTGGAGGCGAGGCTGAACCCGGCATCCGCCTGCAGCCATACCGAATGTTCGAGCGTGTCCATGGTGCCGAAGTTCCGCTCGAGGATGCGCGGCAGTTCCCACTGCCCGTGGTCGAGCGGGGCGGTGATGCCGAAGCGGATCTTCATCTCGCCATTCGCGGGCACCGGGAAGCATTGCACCAGGATGGTGTCGGGACCGGACATCGTCACCAGTACTGGATCGCGGCGTTGAACCACCGCCACGGATTTGTAAGCGGCTTTCACCTTGGACACCGAGTTGAAGGCGGCCTCGCGCGGCTCGCCGTTTACCCACAGCGTCAGCCGCGAGACCCTTCCGCCGCGCGGCATGAGCACCTGGCAGCGCGCTTCCTTCGCCTGCAAGCCGGAGTTCTTGAAGACCATCGTCCACTCCCCGTATCCGAGCTGCGAGCGGGCATCCAGATGACCGTCGAAGCGGCTCTCCGACATGTCGAGGTCCTTGACTCGGATTGCAACTTGGTCGCCACCCAGATGCGAATCGAACTCCACCTCGTTGAAGGGATTTCCGCCACGGCCGAGGGTTCCGGGGCGCACGATGCGCGGCGGCTTCTGCGCATTGAAGGACTCGCCCGTCACGCGGAAGTAGACCTGCTGCGCGAGATCCGCGTTGAAGGCCCAGCGATTCTCAAGGTTGAAGAGTTGTGCCGGTCCGTTCCAGCCCTGCGCGATCCAGCCGGAGATGTCGGTAGGTGTGAAGCCGCCGCCGCGACCTCCCTCGTAGCAGGCGAGCAGTAAGGTCCGCTTCGAGTGGAAGCTGCGCAGGCGTTCGATAGCCTCCGCTTTTTCCTCTCCGTCGCCCTTGGCCGCCGCCAGATTCGCCCGCGTCCACAGGGCCGGTCCTTCCAGCAGAAGCAGCGAGAGCAGCGCGATGCCGATGCCTGCCAATCGTCCCCGGCGATACTTCCGACCGTCCGATGATCGTCCGCCCGCGGCCCTGGAAATCCGCCAGGTGAGGATTCCCGCAATAACCGGCGTGAGCGAGAGAAAGCCCAGGCCGAGGTAAATCACCGCGAGCGCGGAAAGGGGGATCAGTGGCACGAAGAGCAGCGCATAGAAGAACGCGATCACCAGGGCGAAACCTGCCGCTACGCCCTTCCAGCGCTCCGATCCGCGCGGCCCGTCCTTGAGCAGCCACCAGTTGATCAGCGGCACCGCCAGCACGGCCAGCGCGTGCCACCAGGTCGCCAGCGGATCGAAGAAGACACTGCCGCAGAAGACCGCAGCCAGTTCGAAGAGACTCACCAGAAGCGGAAGGATCACACCCCACACCCACGCCCCCTTCGGCTGCCAGGACGGAGGAGGCACGCTGTGTTTCTCTTCCGGCGCGAGCACCGCTCCTGGCTTGTAGGGCATGGACGCGCGGTAGCCGGCATCGAGGTTCCCCAGGATGCCTTCGAGCTGCATCAGTCCCACGTTCCCGCCGGACAGCTTCTCGGCCTCCTCGTGGATGTGACTGCGGAGGTCGGCCTTCAATTCCTCGGCGTCTTCTCCGCTGAATCCCTCCCGCCGCACCCGCTCGTCGAGATACTCGGTCAATCTTTGCTCGGCCTGGTTCGTCCACGTTTTCATGGGGAGACTTGGGGTTTGGCTTTCCGGGAATCCGCCGGCGGTCGCGGGGGTTGAGGTGAAGGCGTGGTGAATTCGCCGAGGCCCGCAACGCCCTTCGCCATGTCGGCGAAATAGGACTGCATTTCCTCGCCCAGCGCGCTGCCCGCGGGCGTGAGGCGATAGTACTTGCGCGCCGGACCTTCGGTGGATTCCTCCAGGCGCGTGGTGACCAGCCCTTGCTTCTTGAGGCGCGAGAGCAGGGGATAGATCGAGCCTTCCGCCACGCCGATGCCGGGGATTGCGACGAGGGCCTTCACCAGCGCGTAGCCGTAGCACTCCCCCTCGCCGAGGGCCTTGAGAATGCACAGGTCGAGCACGCCCTTGCGCATCTGGACGGTCCAGTTCTCGAAGAGTTCCCTGGCCGTGGGATCGAGGGCGCTCATGGCTGGTCCTTGAATTCCGCAGGGAGGTAGGGCGGGGGGCCCTCCGAATGGCCCTGCGTGAGATCGAAAGTCCTCGGCTGGCCATCGCCGCCGTCCAGGTAAAGCGTGTTGCTGTCGCCGCTGAAACGCAGCGTGCAGTCCGACCAATGGCTCGCCTCGTGGTCGATGTAGAACGACTTCCACCCTCCGCCGGGCTTCCGGGCGTGGAGTCGGACGGTGTACCACTCGAAGCCCCAGCCGTTCCAAGTCTGGCTGACCACCGCTTGGGTGCCGTCGGGAGCGGCGCGATGGGCCACGATCCCGCTTTGATAGGGACGCACCTCAAATACGACTGCCAGGGCGATGATGAGAGCGAAAGCCTGCATTCCTCCAAATCCACTACCTTGCATCGCAAGGTAGATGCAAGGAGAAACTTCTCTACGGTTGCCGGAATGGCCGGGGGACCTATGGTGCGGCCCCCTTTCGAATGATCATGGCCATCGAACGCATTCTCACCCATCCCGGCGGCGCGCATAAGGACGAGTTCCTCGCCTGCAGCCTGCTGGTAGCGGTTCATGGCGTGGAAGTCGTCCGCCGCGAACCGACCGCGGAAGACTTGGCGGACCCTGCCACGGCGGTGATCGATGTAGGCGGCGAGCACGATCCGGCGAAGAGCAATTTCGACCACCATCAGTTTCCGGCCGACCATCCGCCGGTGTGTTCGCTCAGCCTGGTGCTCCGGCATCTCGGCATCTACGAGGATGCCCGTAGTTTCTGCGATTGGCTGGAGCCCGCCGAGTGGTTCGACACCCGCGGTCCGAATGTGACCGCCAAATGGCTCGGAACCGACCGGGCTACCCTGGCGAAGCTGAACTCGCCGGTGGATGTGACCTTGCTCCGCCGCTTCGCGAAATCCGCGCGTCTCGGGCCCGGGGATGTTCTGTGGGAGATGATGCGCTATATCGGGGAAGACCTGATCGAGTTCGTTCGTTCGCTCCGGCAGCGCCTCGACTTCATCGCCGGACATGCCCGGCTCTGGGAGATCGGCGGCAGCGAGGTTCTCTTCCTGCCGCGCACGGAACCGATGTCCGATGAGCCTTCCACCGGGCTTGGCCGCTATCTTGAATCGATCGGCAAGGACAAGGACGTGGCGGCGCTGGTTTATCCGGACCGGCGCGGCAGTGGCTACGGCCTGTCGCGGTACAACGATGCGCCGGCGTTTGATTTCACGCGGATCGAGGCCGAGGCGGACGTCCATTTCGCGCACGCGCGCGGGTTCGTGGCGAAGACGTCGTCCGCCGACCTTGCGAGGCTGCGCGAGCTGTTGGAGCTGGCGCTGGTTCCGCAGGCGGTTTGAATCAAGGCGTAGGGGTTTCAT
>CAMLOZ010000424.1 GCA_946481625.1 uncultured Haloferula sp.
GCGATTCGCGGCAGCCGTAGAGGTTGTCGAACTTCGACTTGGTCACCGAGTCGTTCACGTTGATCGCGGGGACCAGCAGCGTGCCGGCCTTCGCCATCTGATAGAGGCGGTGGACGCCGGTGGTGGTCTCTTCCGAGACACCCTTCCAGTCTTTCACGATCTTCGCGAAGATGCCCGGCTGCTCGGCCTGGATCTTCTTGAGCAGATCCTTGATGACCTTCACCTCGTGGTTGTCGGAGGGAGTGTTCACCCAGTCCGAGCCGTTCTCCAGCTCGTAGCCCTTGTGGATGAGCAGCGTGGCATCGCCACCGTCATCGACGATCAGCTCCGGGCCGAGGCCGGCCGGATTCACGATCGCCTGCCAGGTGCACCACCAGTATTCCTCCAGCGTCTCGCCCTTCCAGGCGAACACCGGAATCCCCGCAGCGGCGATGGCGGCGGCGGCGTGATCCTGCGTCGAGAAGATGTTGCACGAGACCCATCGCACTTCGGCACCGAGTTCGACCAGCGTCTCGATCAGCACCGCCGTCTGGATGGTCATGTGCAGCGAGCCCATGATCCGCACGCCCTTGAGCGGCTTCTCCGGACCGTACTTGGCACGCGTGGCCATGAGGCCGGGCATCTCGTGCTCGGCGATCTCGATTTCCTTGCGACCGAATTCGGCCAGGCCGATGTCGCGGACTTTGTAGTCGGTAAAGGTGGTGGACATGGTGGTAGGTTACTTGATGGCTTTCTTGAGGGCCGCGACCTTGTCGGTGCGCTCCCAGGTCAGGTCGGCGTCGTCCTTGCCGAAATGGCCGTAGTTGGTGGACTTGGAATAGATCGGGCGGAGCAGGTTAAGCTGCTTCACGATATCGGCGGGCTTGAACGAAAAGACCTTGAGCACTGCGGCGAGGATCTTGTCGTCGGAAACGGTACCGGTCTTGAAGGTATCGACGTGCACGCTGACCGGCAGCGGGTGACCGATCGCATAAGCAAACTGCACCTCGCACTTGCTCGCAAGTCCGGCGGCCACGACGTTCTTCGCGACCCAGCGGCCCATGTAGGCGGCCGAGCGGTCCACCTTCGACGGGTCCTTGCCGGAGAAGGCGCCGCCGCCGTGACGGCCCATGCCGCCGTAGGTGTCCACGATGATCTTGCGACCGGTCAGGCCGGAGTCGCCCTGCGGGCCGCCGATCACGAAGTTACCGGTCGGGTTGATCAGATACTCGGTCTCCTTGGTGAGCATGTTCTTCGGCAGCACCTTCTTGATCACCTGCTCGATGCAGAACTTCTCGATCACCGCGTGCTCCACGTTGGCGGCGTGCTGGGTGGAGATCACCACGTTCACGATCCGCGTCGGCTTGCCATCGACGTATTCCACCGAAACCTGCGACTTCGCATCCGGGCGCAGCCACTTCACCTTGCCCGCCTTGCGGATGCGGGTCAGCTCGCGGCCGAGGCGGTGCGCGTACATCACCGGGGCCGGCATGAGTTCCGGCGTCTCGTCGCAAGCGTAGCCGAACATGATGCCTTGGTCGCCGGCACCCTGCTCCCCGGTCTTCTTGCCCTTCGCCTTCTTGGCATCCACGCCCTGCGCGATGTCCGGCGATTGCTCGGTGAGGTAGTTGTTGATGAAAACGGTGTCCGCGTGGAACACGTCGTCGTTGTTCACGTAGCCGATCCCCCGGATCGCCTGGCGGATGACCTGCTCGTAGTCGAATTTCGCCTTGGTGCTGATCTCACCGGCGACCACGACCATGTTGCTCTTCACGAGCGTCTCGCAGGCCACGCGGCTTTTCGGATCCTGGGCAAGGCAGGCGTCGAGAATCGCGTCGGAAATCGTGTCGCATACCTTGTCGGGATGGCCTTCGCCGACGGACTCGGAAGAGAAAATGTAGGTGCTCATGAGCTGGGTCGAATTTCGTATCGTCAAATCGCGATGGGTTGATGTATCCGTTTGCCCATGCCGTCAATGCTGAAATCCCTCAAGCTACTGACCGACCCGACACGGCTCCGCATCCTCCTCCTTCTGGACGCGGAAGCCCTCAGCGTGGCCGATTTGCAGGAGCTCCTCGGCATGGGCCAGAGCCGGATCTCGACCCAGCTTTCCCAGCTCAAATCCGGCGGTCTCGTCCGCGACGAGCGCAGCGGGAAGCACAATTTCTACCGCTCCGAAATGAGCCGCGACCTCTGTCGCCTCGCGAAGGAAGCGGCCAAGGAACTTCCGGAAACCGAAAAGGACGCTTCCGCCCTCCGCCACCTCCAGCGCAAGCGCCGCGACAAGACCCGCGCCTACTTCGACGAGCTCGCCGGCCGCTTCGGCAAGGACTACGTCCCCGGCCGCTCGTGGAAGGGCCTCGCCGAGGCGCTCCTGAAGGTGACCAATCAGGGCGTGGTGGCCGACCTCGGCGCGGGCGAAGGCACCCTCGCCCAGATGCTCGCCCGCCAAGCCGAACGCGTGATCGCCGTCGATCTCTCGCCGAAGATGGTGGAGTTCGGTCGCGAACTCGCCGCCCGCCACGACCTGCCGAACCTCGAATACCGCTTGGGCGACATTGAGGAACCTCCCCTTGAGGACGCCAGCGTCGATCTCGCCTTCCTCAGCCAAGCGCTCCACCACGCCGGCAGCCCACAGAAAGCTTTGGCCGAGGCCTTCCGCATCATCAAGCCCGACGGCCGCCTGGTCGTCCTCGACCTTCTCCAGCACACTTTCGAAGAAGCCCGAGAACTCTATGCCGATGTCTGGCTCGGTTTCGGCGAGGGCGAATTGGCCGCGATGCTCGAGCAGGCGGGCTTCACCGACATCGAAACCGCGGTGGTGGACCGCGAACCCGACCCGCCCCACTTCCAGACCCTCCTCGCCGTCGCGAGAAAACCCGCCTTGTAGGGCGCAGCGGCCCGCCGCGCCGATCTTTCCAAAACGCCTCCCCTTGAGCGGTTGCTAACGGCAACCTCCTCGTGTTCCCTCCGCGCGTGCTTCGCTTGCCCGCCGCCGCCCTTCTTCTCACCTTGGCTTCCTGCACCGTCGGAAAGCACCCGTCACCCGTCGAACAAATCCCCAGCGCCGCCTCATCCTCCGCCCCGCCGCAAAAGCCCGCGGAACTCCCGGCAGCCACAGCCACCCCGGAACAACCCCGCCGCACTCCCCTCGCCTTCCGGATGTCCGTCGGCAGCGTCTCCATCAGCGGCATCAGCTACGACAGCCGCTCGCACCGCATCGCGGTGGCCGATCAGGAAGGCGGACCCGGCTCGAAGTGGGCCGATGCCTCCGAAGCCGCGAAGGCCCATCGCGGGATCGCCGCCATCAATGGCGGGTTCTTCACTCCGGAGGGCAAGCCCCTCGGCCTCGTGGTGTCCGGCGGCAAGAAGACCGGCGGCCTCAATCGCGCCTCCTCCTTGGGAGCTGGGCTGTTCGCCGGCGGAAACACCTCGGCCCTTGTCCGCCGCGAACACGCCGGCGATTCTGCCGAGATTCTCCAAGCCGGCCCCTTCCTCGTGGAAGGCGGTCGCGCCATCGGCGGTCTGAGCGCCAAAAGCTCAAGTGCCCGGAGTTTCATCGCCTGGGACGGAGACTCGGGATGGATCCTCGGAAGGACCGGTGCCTGTTCCCTCGGGGAACTAGCCACCGCCCTCGCCGGAGCGGAGATCGCCGGCGTGAAGATCAAGAGCGCCCTGAACCTCGATGGCGGGCGTTCCTCCGACCTGTGGATTTCATCCGGAGTGCAAGGCGGCCCCCTTCACGAGCGTCCCCTCTGGAATAAACCGGTGCGAAACTTCCTCGTGCTGGTCCCCCGCAACTGAGTCCCCCAATGCGATTGATCCTCACCATCCTGACCCTTGCGATTCCGGCGCTCGGCGGAGAACACCAGCGCTTCGAACTCGTGACCGGTCCCGGCGGACGACCGACAACGGCTCACGCCTATGTTTTCAATTCGCGGGACGAGGTCTTCCGGGTGATCGACCAAGGCGGAATCGCCGTGCAAGCCAGCGAGGATCTCGGCACCGCTTGCGCCTCAATCGGTGCCACGGCCGGTGTGAATGGCGGCTTCTTCCACCCTGGAGGAGAGCCTCTCGGACTGATGATCGCCGGCGGCAAGCGAGTCGGCGATGATCCGGTCAACCCTCTGCGTGCAGC
>CAMLOZ010000425.1 GCA_946481625.1 uncultured Haloferula sp.
CTTCCCCGATGACGTCCCCAGCGTGATCCCGCTCGTGGTCCAGGTGCTCAGGTTGGTGCTCTTCTCCACCGTGTAATTCAGCGTGGCGCGCGGCACGGGGAAGACGAGTTGGAGATCCCCCCCCACCCGCTCGATTTTGGGCATTACCGCGGAAGAATCCGCTTCGGGATCGAAGCCAAAGGCATATTCCAACAAGTTTACCAGCCCGTCGCGATCCGGATCGGAAAGGTCGCCGGAGATCGCCACGTTCGCGCGCTCGGTTGCATTGAAATAGGTGGAAAGCCAGGAGTCCGGGATCGCCCGCAGGTCAAGCCGTGCGCTGGTCGAGAAGGCCTGCGCCCCGGTGCAGGTGGCGACGCAGCGGAACTGGCTGCCGTTGTTTTCATACGTCGGCGAATCGAGCGCCAGCGTCGCCGTCGTCGCGCCGGAGAAGACGGAATCGTTCGTCACGTTCACCCAAGTCTCGCTGCCTTCGGGAAGACGCTGCCATTGGTAGGCCGGTGTCGTGTCGGCGGTGGCCGCCACGGCGAAGGTCGTGTCCGCGCCCAAGGCAATCAAGCGGTCCACCGGTTGCGCGGTGAAGATCGAGCCGAGGCTGCGGATCATCCCGTCGCTCTTGCTGGTCACGTAGAGCTCGCCCGCGGCGTCCAGCGCCAGGCGGATGTCCGCACGACCTTCGCCCGAGATCAGGCTCGCAGCCCCGCCGGGCAGGCCATCTCCTGCCCCGCCGCGGAAGTCATAGCCGGACAGCACTACCTGATAGAGGCGGTCATACGACTCTACCCCGCCGTCCGGGCTGTCGTTCGGATCGTCCCACAGGAAGGTCACCGACTGCATCTCTGCGCGCGTCGCCGGATTCCCATCGTCCGCTGCAACCATCGCTTCCCAGTCGCAAGCCCACACGCGGCCTGTGGTAATATCCCCGAAAACGTACTTCCCATGTAGAGCGGGAATCGCACTCCCGCGGTAGAAGAAACCGTTGGTGATCGCGTCGCCATATTCCGCGGTTTGTTGGTAAGCGATCACCGGATATTCCGGAACGAATTCGCCGGGGAAATTCTGCAAGGTGTTCAGCCGGATCGGCAGCGTGTCCGTCGCCGGAAGCGAGCCGAGCGTCGGGCTGCCACTGGACGGGACCGTGAGCTTCTGCGGTCCCTCGCGTTCACTATATCCATAGTTTTTCCCGCGCTTCAGGATGTTCACCTCCTCCCAGCCGTTCAAGCCGATCTCGTTCACCAGCAGCACCGGCGGCTGGCCGTCTTCCGGCACGTGCCACGCGAAGCGGTGCGGGTTGCGATGGCCGAGCGTCCAGATCTCCGGCCGGGCGCCGCTGTAGTTGAAGCTCGCGTAGGGATTGTTGTTCGGCACCCGGTAGCGACCATTCGATACCAGATTGCTCGGCGGATTGTCCGTCGCCGGATCGGGCACGATGCGCAGGATCTTCCCGACCACCCCGCTCAGGTACTGCGGGTTCATCCGCTGGCTGTACGTCTCGCCCGACTTGCCATCGCCGCTGGCGAGATACATCACGCCGTATTCCGGATCGCCCGGCTTCGCCACGGGATTGAAGGTGATGTCGCCGAGCGGATGGATGTTGCTGTTGTAGCCGATCCGCATCAGCTCCCGCGCCGTGTCCTCGAAAGTGAGATTCGCACGGTTCGTGTCCGTCCATTCGATCAAGACGGCATGCCGCGTCGCGCTCCCGACCGGCGGGTTGATCACGTTGGTCGGCGTGTAGCCGGAAGTGTTGAATCCCGGGAACTTCGTCGTCACCGGCACACGTCCCACCGCCCCGTTCGAACTGGTCGCCTCGATGTGTACCGTGTAGAATTTCCCGTTCGTCGCGTAGCCCGGATCGAATTCGAAGGTCACCAGTCCGTTCGCGTAGCCCGTCTGCTTCGTGAAAAGAGGGAAGAGCCCGTTGGGCGCGGCGGAGCTGGTCGCCGTCCCGTCCGAATTCGGCACCCAGGTCTTCTCGCTGTCGGTCGAGGTCGAAGATTGCCCGTTGAAATCGAGGTAGGCCGTACGGGTCTTCGCCTGATCCAGCAATTGCGTCGTGCGCGCGGCGAATGATCCCGCGGCGCTGAAAATGTACAGATTGCCATTCAGATCGCAGACCCACATCCGCCCCGTACCACCCGGCTCCGGCCGCATGAAATTGACCCGCGCGAGGTAGCCCGGCAGCCCGCTGGCGGTGGAAACATTCCCCGACAGCGGCACCGCCGCCCAGTCGTTCACCCGCACCACCAGCGGAGTCGTCGCCGCCCACAAGGGCGCGAGCGCCCCCAGGGAAAGGATTCCCGGAGCAAGGAATTGGAGCGATAGGGGGAGGACGGGACGCGGCTGAGGAGACGGTGCGGAAGCCATGTTCGGGGGACGCGGCGGGAGCTTAGCGGAAGCCCCCCCGGATCTTCAAGGCATTGAATTTCAGTCCACTCTAACACCTGACGGGGAGGGCATTTTGCGTTCCCGGCGGCCCCCCCCGCGGAGGCCTCTCCTGAAATCCCCACGCTCCTCCCCCCTTCTGGAGGTGCCCCTGCCGGGGAGAAGGTTCCCACCCACCGGAAAGGATGCCCCCTGCCCTCTTCCCATTCGATATCCAGCGTTCGAAGTTCGATGTTCGGCGTTCATATTCATGCCTTTTCCCTTGCCAACCCGGTCCGCTCTCCCTATCCAACCCGCCCCTTCGCACGCCGCCACGCAACAACGGGAACTCCGGAAGGGATCACATGCGGCGGATTTCCCAAGCCAATCGCCCGACCTGAATCAAGGCGGGACATCCTGTAAACCAATGATCAACGAACTCATCAGCGACATGGTGGACGCCGGCGTCCACTACGGCCACCAGACCAAGAAGTGGAACCCGAAAATGAAACCCTACCTCATGAAGGACAAGGGCGGGATCTACATCATCAACCTGGAGCAGACCGTGAAGTGTCTCGACAAGGCCTCCGATTTCCTCGCCAACCTCGCCGGCAAGAACAAGAAGATCCTTTTCGTCGGCTGCAAGCGCCAGGCCCAGGACGCAGTCCGCGAAGCCGCGGAAGCCACCGGCCAATACTACGTGAACCACCGCTGGCTCGGCGGCATGCTCACCAACATGAGCACCGTCCGCAAGTCGATCGAGCGTCTCAAGTGGCTCGAAAACATCGAGAAGCAGCCGGAATTCAAGGCGATGTCCAAGAAGGAACTCTCCGCGCTCGGCCGCGAGCGTGAGAAGCTCCTCCGCAACCTCCGCGGTATCCGCGGCCTCGAAGGCAAGCCGGACGCGATCGTCATCGTCGATTCCGCCCGCGAGTCCATCGCCGTCGCCGAAGCCCGCCGCCTGGAGATCCCGATCGTCGCCATCGTCGATACCAATGCCGACCCGTCCGTGGTGAACTACCCGGTCCCCGGCAACGACGACGCCGTCCGCTCGATCCGCATCATCCTCCAGAACCTGGTCGACGCCATCGTCGTCGCCAAGAAGGGCTGATCCGTCACATTTCCCCGGCTGCGGGTTCTCCCGGCAGCCGGAATTCTCCCCGCGGATCAGGCCTTCCCAAAAGCCGATCCGCGTTTTCGTTCCCTCTACTGACTTTTTCCCTGACCACAGACCACCGGTCACCGACCACTTCCTAAAATGATTACCGCATCTCTCGTTAACGAACTCCGCAAGAAGACCAACGTCGGCATGATGGAGTGCAAGAAGGCACTCACGGAAACCGCCGGCGATATCGATGCCGCCGTGACCTACCTGCGCGAGCGCGGCATCATGAAGGCCGCCGGCAAGGCCGACCGCGAAGCCTCCGAAGGCATCATCGTCGCCCGCCTCTCCGCCGACGGGAAGTCCGGCATCCTCGCCGAAGTGAACTGCGAGACCGACTTCGTCTCCCGCAACGAGAGCTACGTGAAGTTCGTCGATGAAATCGCCGACGCCCTCGCCGCCTCCAGCGCGAAGACCTTGGAAGAAGCTCTCGCCGTGAAAATCGGCGACCTCTCCGTGGAAGACTTCGTGAAGGCCAAGGTCCTCGAACTCGGCGAAAACATCCGCCTCCGCAAGTTCGAGCGCTTCGACCTGCAGGACGGCGGTGCGATCGCCCAGTACATCCACATGGGTGGCAAGGTCGGCGT
>CAMLOZ010000426.1 GCA_946481625.1 uncultured Haloferula sp.
AGCGAGTGCCTACGGCTATCCCAACTTTCTTCCAGCGGAAGATCGTGGAGGAACGGGCGCAATTCCTGAGCGAACTCAGCGGCACCTTGGCACCCTTGACCTTGGAGAAGGAGATAATCGCCGCCGCGGTGGAGAGTGTGGGCAAGCGTCTCGGACCGCATCGCTGCCATTTCGTGGAGTGCCACCCGGAAGCGGACCGGATTTCGGTCAAGGATGGCTGGGTGCGCGACGGGGCACCGGACCTCGCGGGGGACTATCCTCTCCACGACTTCGGCGGGAAAGCATGGTGGCAGCAGATTTCCGCGGGCAATTTCGCGGTGGCGGATACGAACCATCATCCGCTCACGCAGGAGCGGGCGACTGCGTGTAACCGGCTGAAGATCCTGTCCTGCGCGGTGCAGCCGTTCAAAGCGGAGAGCACGAGCACCGTGGTGCTCGCCGTGACCGACGACAGGCCGCGCGTCTGGAGCACGGAGGAACTCGCGCTCGTCGAGCATGTCATCGCGCGGGTCTGGCCGCTGGTTCAGCGGGCGCGGTCGGAAGCCGCGCTCCGCGAGAGCCGGAGGCAATTGCGCCTCGTCTCCGATCACGTGCCGGCCTTGATCAGCTATCTGGACCGGGGCGAGGTCTTCCGCTTCGCCAACGGGCGCTACCAGGAATGGTTCGGTTTCAAGCCCGGGGAGTTGAAAGGGAAACCGTTGCGCGAGTTGCTCGATGCGGAGACCTACGAACAACGGGCACCTTATATCGCCCGCGTGCTACAGGGGCAGACCGTCAAGTTCGAGGGGCCGGCCCGGCACTGCGAGTTGGGCTGGCGCGACATGGAAATCTCCTATGTGCCCGATTTCAAAAGTCACGGGGAGGTCCGCGGCTTTTATGTGATGGCGCTCGACATCACCGAGCGCAAGCGGACCGAGAAGCTCCTGGAACGGCAGGCCCGGCGCCTGCGCCTGCTGTGGGAGGCGGCGGGCATCATCCTGACTTCGGAAGATCCGGATGCGATGCTGCAGCGCGTCTTCACCAAGGTCAGTCCGATGCTGGAAGTGGACGTGTTCTTCAACTTCATGGTCAACGAAGCGGGAGACGCCCTGCAACTGCAATCCTGCCGCGGGATACCGGAAGCGCAGCGGGCCGGCTTGGGGCGGCTGGAGTTCGGGCAGGCCGTCTGCGGCACCGTCGCGCAGCGCCGGAAGGCGATGGTGGAGTGCGACATTCAGGATTCCGCGAACCCGCTGGTCCAGCTCGTGAAGGGCTTCGGCATCCGTGCCTATGCCTGCAATCCCCTGATGGCCGGCGATGAACTCCTGGGCACGCTGTCATTTGCGAGCACGACCCGCGATCGCTTCGACCCGGACGAACTGGAGTTCATGGAAACGATCTCGCACTACGTGACCGGCGGATACGCCCGCCTGCGCCTGGTGGAGAACCTGCGGGCGGCGGACCGGCGCAAGGATGAATTCCTCGCGACGCTCGCGCACGAACTCCGCAATCCGCTCGCCCCGATCCGGACGGGCCTGGAGGTGATGAAGATGTCCGGCGGCGAGCCGGAAGCGGTGGAACGCGTGCGGGCCACCATGGAGCGGCAGGTCGAGCAACTCGTGATGCTGGTCAACGATCTGCTCGATGTCTCCCGGATCACGCAGGGCAAGTTGAAGCTCCGCACCGTCCGGGCGGAACTGGGATTGATCGTGCGGTCCGCGGTGGAGGCCTCGAATCCGTTCATCGAGGAATCGGGGCATCATCTGGAAATCGTGCTGCCCGGTCAGCCTGTGTACTTGGAGGCGGACCCGCACCGGCTCGCCCAGGTGATCTCGAATCTCTTGAATAACGCCGCGAAGTACACCGGCCGCGGCGGTCGGATCTCGCTCGAGGTGACGGCGGGGAACGGGGAAGTCATGGTACGGGTGAGCGACAATGGCATCGGCATCCCGCCGGTGATGCTCGACCGGATCTTCGACATGTTCACGCAGGTCGATTCCGCGTCGGGGAGTGCCTACGGCGGTCTGGGCATCGGTTTGACCCTGGTGAAATCGCTGGTGGAGATGCATGGCGGGAGCGTGCGTGCGGAGAGCCGGGGACCGGGCGAGGGGAGCGCCTTCAGCTTCCATCTGCCCCTGCCGGCGCAAGACGGGAGCGCCTCTCCGGCGGGGCGTCTTCCGGAGCCGGCTTCACCGGTTCCAAAGCGCCGTGTCCTGGTAGTGGATGACAACGAAGCCGCCGCCACGACCCTGGCCATGTTAATCGAGCACATGGGCCACGAAACCCGGGTGGCGGGAAACGGCCGCGACGGTCTCGAGCTCGCAGCCGCTTTCCTGCCCGATGCCATCTTCATGGATCTGGGCATGCCGGTCATGGACGGCTGGGAGGCCGCGCGCGCCGTGCGGGCCGAAGAGTGGGGCAGGAAAATCCTCCTCGTCGCACTTACCGGCTGGGGGCAGGAAGAAGACCGTCGCAAAACCCGCGATGCCGGTTTCGACCATCATCTGGTGAAGCCCGCCCATCCCTCCGCGATCCGCGAGATATTGGTGGCCGTCGCGGCACCCGCGGACTGAGTTCGATCCAAGGGAGGGCCCCTCTCACGCGACGACGGTGAAGGCCAAGGCCGCACGGGCACCGCGATTGATCATACGGTGTTTCACTCCGGCGGGGATGGTCAGGCTGGCTCCGGGGCGGATGGTTTGACCCGCATTCCCCACTTCGACCACGAGCTCGCCCTCGATCAGCAAGAGACTGCGGTCGCGTTCGGGATCACATTCGGGGGCGGTGGCCCGGCCGCGTTCAAGATGGAGGACGCCGGTTTGCGAGCGGGGGCTGGATTGGAGCACGAAAAAGCTCTCCAGCGGACGGGGCAGGGGAATCGTGTTCATCGGATCATTGCCGCCGGGGGACGACAGCGCTTCGCCCTTTCGCAAAAGGCATGCCGTACGGGCAGGGGAAAGGGTTTTGTCCGTTGTTGCGATGTCCTCAGCCCCGCCGGGTACAACTACCCCGTGCAACTTGCGGGTTTCCCATGCAAGTTGCGCTCCGCCTTCAACCTGCGGCGATCGCGGCCAGGCGACCGTGATAGCGATCGATCAGGGACCGGAGCTCGTTCGGTTCCACCGGCTTGGCAAGGTGATCGTCGAACCCCGCTTCGGCACACTGGCGCTTGTGAGCTTCTTGATCCCAGCCGCTAAGCGCCACGATGACGATGTTTCCGCCTCCTTCCTGGCTGCGGATCCTGCGGGCGGCTTCCAAACCGTCCAGTTTCGGCATCCCGATATCCATCAGGATGAGCTGCGGCCGCAGAAGCTCGGCCTGCGCGACGGCTTCGAGGCCGTCATAAGCGACGCCGACCTGATGGCCCTCCATTTCAAAGAAGAGTGCAAGGATATCGGCCGCGTTGCGACCATCGTCCACCACCAGGACCCGCAGTGGCGGGGTTGCCGGGGATGCGGCGGGGTTTGAAGGAGATTCCGGGTCCACGGTGGCGGGGAGGCGTTCCACTATCATGGCGATTCGGTGAGGGTAATCAGGAAACCTGCGCTTTTTTCAAGCCATCGCCGTGCGCCGTTTGGCGCGACCGCCTTGAAAGAAGGCGCCCCGGCGACTGCAGAGTTCCGAGCTGCCCTAAAATTCGGAATTCCGCGTCGCCGGGGTCTGGTTGATGTGGGTCGTTTTCGGGCGGCACACCCAGCCTGCATTGATGCCCGGTCGCGACGGGTCCTATTATAGCAGGAGGAGTGCACGGATTTCGTTTTTGCTTGGATCATGTTGGAGATGAGTCGAATAGGGTTTTTTGGTGTTGTTAGAGAGATGGGTGGAACATTGCAAAAGCATCCATTCGGAGCGCGAAATCGCTGCATTCGGCATGATCACGCGGTGGTTCCGGCCAAACGTTCGACCTCGCTTGCCAGCTCTGCGGCATTTTCTTCGAGAAGCCGTTTTTCGCGGCGGCTGAAGCGGCGTGGAACCGTATCCATCACGCAGAGGGCTCCGATGGCCAGGCCGTTCGCCGCGCGGATCGGTGCCCCGGCATAGAAGCGGAGGCCGTGCGTCTCGAAGATGGGGTTGCCGGTGAAGCGGCGGTCGCGCTTCAGGTCTTCCACGACGACCACGGCATTGGCCGCCACG
>CAMLOZ010000427.1 GCA_946481625.1 uncultured Haloferula sp.
ACCGGCAGTGGGCGGTCGAAGATCCACGGGAAGGCGGCGCAGGCCATGCCCATGGCGACATGCACCGATTTCCGCGCTACCTCGGCGGAGGTGCCGCAGGCCTGGCACAGCTTGCGCAGCAGGGGTAGACCCGCCAGCAAGGCTGCGAGCACACCCGTGACCGCCAGCCATTCGTATGGGGTCATCCGCGCACCTCCTCCACCACGAAACGGCTGTAGAAGAACGCCCGGTCTTCGTGAAACAACACGGAGGATTCGCTGGCGCGGGGCTCCAGGAGCCTGGACATGCTTTCCGGCCGCGAGCGCGGGGCGAGCATGTTCCAGTAAGCGAGGCGCGCGCGGGGATTCGATGCGGCGACCAGGCGGCGGAGCAGGGCTTCGGTGTTCGCCTCGCTCATGTACTCGAAGATGTCGCTCAGGTTGAAGGCATCGTAGCGGCTGTCCGGTTCGGACTCTAACAGAGCCTCGATTGAGGCACCATGAACGCGGAAGCGGTCTTCGTGGAGGGCGGTCCGGATAACATCGAAGTTCTCCTCTTCGAGCGCGTGGGGGAGATGTGGCCCGTGGGTGCCGGTGAGGATCCAGTGGAGATAAGGGTTCGCGGACGGATCGAGAACTGCCAGAGCATGCTCCGTGCGGCACAGAATGCGGTCGGCCACGGAGCCTTCGACGTATTTGAAGAATTCGGGGTCGCGGCCGAGGGCACCCATCATGGTGCGGGAGAAGAAGACCTGGAAGATTGCGCGCCAGCGGCGGTTGTTCCAGACCTCGTCGTAGAAGCGGCGGCGTTCCTCGGCGCTGCGGGGCTCCAGGAGGGAGAGCACCCGCCTCCTTGGATGGGCGAGCGGCAGCACGCGGCTGCGGAAGAGGCGGAAGTAGTTCTCGAATTTCCCGCAGCCTCCGATGCCTTGGCCGATGGATTCGGGGCGGGCGTCCCAGAAGGCACGGGCTTCGTCGGGGAGGAGGTCGTGGCAGGCGGCGTAGAGGGCAGGCCGCCGGGTGGAGGGGCGTGAGCCGTGGAGTTCGAGGAAGGCGGGGTGATCGAGGATCAAGTACGCCGCCTTGCGTAATTCGATGCAGGCGACCTGGGCGGGGTTCATCTCGACGGCGGTGACCGAGGCGGCACCGGCGGCGAGGAGGGAGAAGCTGTTATCGCCCGCGGAGCCGATGCTGAGGCAGTGGCGGCCTGCGGGTTGGAGGGACTTCACGAGCAAGAGGGAGTCCTCCCAGCATTGAGCGTAGCGGACCTTGGAGAAGTCGGCGCGGTGCTGGATCTCGGATTTGCTCATGGGGAGGAGGGGGTGGTGAGACTGGCCTCCTTGTCACCCCTCCGGGGCTCTTGATGCTGCAGGACCTCGATCACGGTGCCTCGGCTGTTAAGATGCGGACCTCGCCGGTCTTTCCGTCCATTTCGACGAGGTCGCCGGTTTTCAGGAGGGTGGTGATGCGGGAGAGGGAGACGATGCAGGGAAGGCGGAGTTCGCGGGAGACGATGGCGGAGTGCGAGAGCAGGCTGCCGCGCTCGACGAGGAGGCCGGAGGCCGCGGGGAAGAGGACGACCCAGCCGGGGTCGGTTTGCTGGGCGACGAGGATTTCGCCGGGCTCAAGGCGGGCACCGCGGGGATCGAGCACAACGCGGACCTTGCCGGTGACTTTGCCCGGGCAGGCCCCGATGCCCTTGATTTGGGCACCCGCCACGATGGGTTCCTCTGGACGGGTGGCCTCGAATTCGGTGTAGCGGTGGACGGGTCCATGGGTTTCGAAGCGATCCGGCGGCGCTTCTTCCTCGCGGTAGCGGGCGAATTCGGCACGGCGATGTTGTGCCAATGCGCCCAGGTCATCGGTGGTTCCGGTAGCTTCCCATGCCGCGAGGATCTCCCCCAGTTCCAGATAGAAAACGTCTTCCGGTGCTTGCAGCCGCTCGTCGGCATGCAGGCGTTTGCCGAGCTCTCGCAGGATCGACCGCACCCGGCCGAACAAGCGGGTCCGTTCGAAGCGCAGGTTCTCGCGGCAGCGCACGCGCTCGCGGGCTTGCGTCAAGACGTGGCCGAAGATCATCCGCTTCAGCGGATTGCCGATCGGCGGTGCGGGGGCGGGAGTTTCCTCGCGCTCCTCGGGAAGATTGCCCCGCAGTGCCAGCGCACCGATGGATGATAGCAGCGTGGAGGCATCGTCCCGGACGGTCGGGCTTTCGAGTTTCAGTTCCTCCAGGCAGCGGTCGCCGAAATCATCGAGGTAGAGCTGGAACTCGGCTCCAAGGGAACCGTGCCGCTTCAGCGCAGCGAGCTTTTCCTTCGCCAGGACGCTTTGGTCCGCCAGCATGGCTGGAAGGCCGGGCACTTCCGCGGCGAGCTTGGCCATCCGGACGATCCGCCGCGGCGGCTCCGCGCTAATGATCCCGCCGGTGTGGGCGAGCAGATCGTTTTGCAGCGTGCCGTCCGTGTCCCCGGCCCACTTCCCGCACAAACTACGGAGAATGCCGTAGTAGATCATCGCGAAGAAGTCGTTCACCAGCGGGGCGTCCCAGCGTTTGAGGAGCTTCTGCTCCAGCTCGCGGTAGTGGTTTACGAGATCCTCGCCGCGCATTTCCGCGAGTGGAACCGGCAGGGGAGCGAGTGCGGCATCAAGGCGTGCCTGGAAAGCCTTCACCTGTTTGCCGAGCCCGGCGAGCTGGCGAAGGAGTCCGATGCAGGTGCCGGCGAGCGCCCGCATGTCGGCGCCCCGGCTCACGCTCGACTCGGCGATGATCTTCTGCACCAGCGGCTCGGGCAGGGGTTCCTTCACGCCCATCATCTGCTCCATGAAGGATCTGTTGAGCTGGAAGCCGGGGAGCAGGGCCAGCACGCGGTACCAACTCGCAAGGTTATAGTAGGTGCGCCCGCGGATCAGCCCGAGCATCTGCGGGAAGACATCGTCCGCCCGCTCGATCCGCTGCGCGGGCACGGACATCAAGCGGCAGAATTCGCGGTAGACGGATTCGTAGATGCGCCGTGCGAAGGAGAAGGTGAGGGGTGTGGTCACGCCGCCGTAGCTTTCGGCGATATTGCTGTTGTCCCAGACGCGGTGCGTGTCGTCCGGGTCGGGAAGCGAGGCGAGCGTGGTGATCGGGCGGGATTGCAGCAGCCAGAGCTTGCCGCTGCGGTCGATCGCCCACTCGATGTCCTGCGGTCGTCCGAAGTGTTCGGCACAGTCACGGGCGAGACCGGCGATTTCCCGGGCTTCGCTTTCCTTGAGCAGGCGGTTCGCTGGAGCCTCGCAGGGTTCGGAGCCGATCCGCCAAGTCTCGCCATCGACTTCGCCGGAGACGAGTTTTTCGCCGGTGCCTTCGACGGCGGAGACGAGCGCCACCGAGCGCTTCCCGGTGACCGGGTCGGCGGAGAAGGCGACCCCGGCGCAGCGTGGCAGGATCATGCGCTGGACTAGGACGGTCGGGGGTTCGGGGAGGGGCAGGCCGCGCTCCCGGCAGTAGGTGCGCAGCGACTCGTTTCGGGCGGAATCCCGAACGCCGGAGATTCTCGCGGCGACTTCGTGGGCCGGGACGTCGAGGAAGGTTTCGAACTGGCCGGCGAAGGAATGCCCCGCGCCGTCTTCCATGGTGGCGGAGGAACGGACCGCGAAAGGGCCGCTGCCGAGTGTGGCGATGGCTTCGTCCAATTCGCCTTCGCTCCATGTCGCCGCAGGCGGGACGGCGAACCATGCGGGCACCTCGAATCCCGCATCGCCGAGCCTGGCCAGCGCCGCGCCCTTGCCGCCGAGATCGGTGCTGTTCGAACCGGGGAGGAGAAAGCTCATGGGTCAGTGTTTTAGCCACAGGGGCACGAGGCCGAGGAGGAGGTAGAGGACCAGGGTCCATACGGCGGAGACGATCTCGATCTTCTTGCCGGACATGCCGCGGTGGGCATAGCCGAAGATCGCGGCGAGGGCGATCAGCAGGACCGCGCCGAGGCCGAGGGCGAGGGGAAGGATGAAATCGATCGCCCGGGCGGCCATGAGCGCGCAGCCGAGGGTGGCGAGCAGGGTGAAAAGCCAGACTGTCACGCCGCGGTGCATTCCCCACAGCGCGCTGTAGGTTTCCACGCCTTCTTCTTCGTCGGCGGGCTGGCGGAGCTTG
>CAMLOZ010000428.1 GCA_946481625.1 uncultured Haloferula sp.
ACCCTCCGCCCTCAAATCTCGAAGCTCTCCCCGAGCACCGCCACGTCGATCGCGCCGTCGTGCTCGTTTGCCAGCGCGGCGCGCAGCGAGTTCGAACGCTCCGGTTCGCCGTGGACGAGCCAGACGTTCTTTTTCGGGCCGGTGATCTTGTGGAACCAGTCGAGCAGCTCGGAGTGGTCGGCGTGGCCGGAGAAGGAATCGATCGCCTCGATGTGGGCGCGGACCCGCACCGGCTTGCCGAAGATGTTGACCACTTCGCGGCCATCGCGGATGGCGCGGCCAAGGGTGTTGTCCGCGCAGTAGCCGACGAAGAGGACGGTGTTCTTCGGATCTCCGAGGCCGTTCTTGAGGTGGTGGCGGATGCGCCCTGCCTCGCACATGCCGGAGGCGGAGATGATGATGCAGGGACCCTCGGATTCGTTCAGCTTCTTCGAGTCCTCCACCGCGCGGATGAGGTGCAGATCGGGGAATTGGAAGGGATCGCTCTCCTCGAAGAGGAAGTTGTAGACCGTTTCATTGAAGCACTCCGGATGGATGCGGAAGATCTCGGTGGCATTCACCGCGAGCGGGCTATCCACGTATACCGGCACGTGCGGGACCTTCCCGGTGCGGAAGAGCTGGTTGAGCATGTAGAGGATCGCCTGCGTGCGCTCGACCGCGAAGGCGGGAATCATGACCTTGCCGCGGCGGGCGAGGACGACATTGAGAAGCTCGCCGAATTCCTTCGAGGAGCCGGTGGGGAGCGAGTGCTCGCGGCCTCCGTAGGTGCTCTCCATCAGCACGTAGTCCACGTCGCGGACGACGGCGGGGTCGCGGAGGATCTCGTTCCCGCCGCGCCCGATATCGCCGGAGAAGAGGAAGCGCTTCTTCTTGTTGCCGTCTTCCCTGTCGGTGATCTCTAACAGAACTTGCGCGGCCCCGAGGATGTGGCCGGCATCGTAGAAGGTCACGGTCACGCCATCGGCCACCGGCATCGGGCGCTCGTAGCCGAGGGTGACGAACTGGCGGAGGCAGCGCTCGGCATCCTCCTTCACGTAGAGCGGCTTCACCGGCGGGAGCCCGTCCCGGTCGCGGTCGCGGTTGAGATACTCGGTGTCCTGCTCCTGGATGTGGGCGCTATCCGCGAGCATGATCTGGCAGAGATCGCGGGTGGCGAAGGTGGCGTAGATGTTCCCGGTGAAGCCCTGCTTGCAGAGGTTCGGGAGATTGCCGCTGTGGTCGATGTGCGCGTGGGAGAGGATGACGATGTCGATCTCCCGCGGGTCGAAGTGGGGGAACTTGCAGTTCACGTTGTAGCTCTCCTCGCGGTGGCCCTGGTAGAGGCCGCAATCGAGCAGGATGCGGGTGCCGTTGATCTCGAGCAGATGCTGCGAACCGGTGGTGGTGCCGGCGGCACCGCAGAATTTGATTTTCATGGGTTGAAGAGTGTCGAACGCCACAGCGGTTAGAGGTGTTTCTCGAACACCCTCGAATCCCGCCCGCTTTCTTCAAGCTGTTTGCGGCGGCTTGCGGGAAGGACCGAGGAATCGCGCAGGGCGTAGTGCACGCGGTTCTCGAAGAAATCCGCGGCGCGGGTGGTGAGGGCGAAGACGCGCGGGATCTCCTTGCCGCGGGCGATGTGCTCGGCGTGGCGGACGAGATCGACGCCGTAGCCGCGGCCTTCGTGGTTGAGCTTCACGTAGAGGCAGGCGACCTCCGCGGTGTGGTCCTCCGGATACTCGTGCAGGGCCACGCAGCCGACGACGTTGTCGTCGATGGTCATGACGTGATAGTCGCCGATGCGCTCGTAGATGTCCTCGTAATTGCGGGCGACAAGCTTGGTGCGGCGGACGGACCGGCCGATCATGCCGAGCAGCTCGGGGATGTCCTCCTCGCGCAGCGGGCGGATCTGCCGGTAGCTGTCGGCGTGGACCATCGTGCCGACGCCTTCGTTCGAGAAGAGTTCGTCCACCAGCACACCCTGGCGGCGGCCGTTGAGGACATGGACACGCGGGACGCCGCGGCGGCAAGCTTCGGCGGCGGCGGTGAGCAGGTGAGCCCCGGTCACGGTGCCGGAAGCGGCGAGCGTGTCCGCGTCCGCGGCGCGGACGGCCGGGACGGGCTCGCCATCGATGAGGATGGCTTCTTCCAACAGGGTGATGAGCTTCACCGCACCGATGCCGAGGGTGAAGTCCACGACCTTCGGGTCGAGCGGGTCTTGGAAGGAGGCGTCCGCCACCACGGTCTGGCCGCGGGCAAGGATGGCCTGCGCTTCCTCAATCGCACCCGGCTCGCCGAGCGGGCGGGACAGGCGGGCGGCCATGATTTCGCACTCCAGGGTCCAGTCGTAGAGGTCCTTCAGGTCGCCGCCGAGCACCCCGAGGATGAGCTTCACGCCGATATCCTCCATCGCGGCCAGATCGAGCAGGCTTTCCGCGATGGCGGGTTCCGGGAGCAAGCCGGCCTCGATGAGCACGACGAAGATTTTCCCGCGGAAGCGCGGGACGTATTCGAGCACCGCCCTGACATCACCTTGATCGGCCACACCGGATGTCTAGCAGGGGCGGAGCCGGGTGCAATGGCGCGGTGCGGCAGGCCTATCCGGGCAGGGTGGCCGGGCGCTCCGCCGGACGGAGGAGCATCGTGCCCGCCAGGTGGAGAAGCTGGGCCACGATCAGGCAGAGCATGCCGCTGCTCCCGCGGAACGAGCGGAAGCTGTCGAAGTAGGAATGCCACAGCACGGCCCCGGTGAGCGAGACGGTAGCCATGATCGACATCAGGCGAACCAGTATCCGCGCCAGCCGCGAGGCCGAGAAGGCGGGGACCAGGAAGGGGCTGGCGAGGAACAGCCAGGCGCTGGTCAAGAAACCGAAGGTGGGAAGTAGATTGCTGAAGTCGTTCCACTCCCGGGGGATGCGCAGCACCATTGGCCAGATCCGCCATCCGTGGTCCGGCCCGTGGATGCTCCAAGGGAGGAAGTGGAAACCGGCATAGGCCGCCAGCGCGGCGGTGAAGAAGGCGAGGGGGAGCCGGGGATTCATGGCTCGGGATGCATCTGCGGCTCAATGTCCGTGAGGGAAGATCCTTCGCGCCGGATGAAGAGCAGGCCGGTGAAATTCAGGACCAGTACGGCGACGAGGCAGTGGATGGCCGGGCCGGGAACGGCATACGAAGGATCGGAGGGTGAGAAGAGCAGAATGCCTCCGAGCCCGCACATCGCCACACCGGAGGCCAGCACGGCGATCCACCACAGCCAGCGGGAGCGGTTGAAGACCGTCACGAGGAGCGGGCAGGCAATGACAAGGACCGTGGCAGCAAGGAAGCTGGCGACCCCGATCATCGCTTGGGTCTCGTCGGGATCGGGATCCTTGAAGAACTCGTAAACTTCCAGCCAGATGGTCCAGCCTCGTTCTGCCGGTTGCCCGGCGAGCCCCGGATCCACGTAGGTCTGCACCACCAGGAAGTGGAACGCCGCAAAGGCGATCAACGCGGTGACGAGGATCGCCAGGGCGATCAGGTTCATCCACCGGGCACGGTCCTGGGACATTGCGGAGAGCGCATCGGGAACAGCGCGCCAAGGCAAGCGCTTAGTGCCCGGGGGCATCAAGCGGGCGGCGCGAGAGCATCCCGACGATCCCGACGGATGAAGAGGAGCCCCGCGAAGTTCAGGAATTGGGAGGCGAACCCGCAAAGCAAGCCCGGCTCAAGTGGACCCACCGCGACCGGATTCATGAGACGTTGGTAAATATCGAAGCCTCCCGTGCCCAGGAGGGCAAAAGCCGACAGGATCAGCGTGATCCATCGGAGTGCCCGGGATTTGCGGAGTGGCGGCAGCAGAAAGGGTGAGACGGTCGCAACAAAGATCCAGATGTACCCGGCCACCCATGGAACCAGCATCAAGGGGGGCATGTGGAGCAACCAGTCCGGAGAGTGCAAGGTGTCCCAAAGCGAACTCCAGACCATCCATCCGCGGATCACCCAGGGACGTATCTCGCCGCCGGACTCGCTGGTGCCGATATCGATGGGAAGCACATGAAATCCCACCACGCCGAGCAGGGCCGCGAGCAGCAGCACAAGGGCCGCGATGTTCATCCGTCGGACGTGCTCGTCGGCCATCGGTTGCCACGGA
>CAMLOZ010000429.1 GCA_946481625.1 uncultured Haloferula sp.
TGTCCACGAAGCCGGGACGAAGATCGCGGCGGATCTCAAGGTGCTCGAAGAGATCATCAGCCACGCACCGCGCGGCGAGATCGATGCGAAACTCTACGAGCCGATGCGCCGGCACACGACGATGCTGGTGGGCGGTCCGGCACAGTACTGGATCGAGCCGCAGAGCTTCGAGGCCTTTGCCGCGGTGGTGAACTGCTGCCGCGAGCGTGGGATCGCGATGCGGGTCGTCGGCCGCGGGTCGAATCTTCTTGTTCGCGATGGCGGGATCCGCGGTGCGGTGATCCATCCGACGGGCGGTGCCTTTTCGGAATGCCGCGCGGAGGACGGCAAGATCATCGCCGGCGCGGGGGTGCGCTTGAAGAAGCTGGCGAGCGTCGCTCAGGCGGCGGGCATCGGCGGCTTCGAGTGGATGGAAGGCATTCCGGGCAATGTCGGCGGGGCTTTGCGGATGAATGCCGGCGCGATGGGCACGGAGACTTTCGACCAGGTGGTGAGCGTGACCTTCCTCGACGAGGACGGCGAAATCCGCACGCGCTCCCGGGAGGCGATCGTGTCGAACTACCGCGATGTTCCCGAACTGCGCCGGAACTTCGCGCTGCAAGCGGTCTTCGAAGGCAAGCCGGACACGGCGGAAGCGATCCAAGGACGCTGGGATGCCTCGCGCGCCAAGCGTCGCATTTCGCAGCCGGTCGCGGCGAGCGCGGGATGCATTTTCAAGAATCCGGCGGAAGTCCCGGCTGGAAAACTGGTGGACGAACTCGGCCTGAAAGGCTGCGGCGAAGGCAAGGCCCGCGTCTCGGAAGTCCACGGCAATTTCATCGTCAACGGCGGCGGCGCGACGGCAAGCGACGTCCTTGCGATGATCGAGCGCATCAAGGCCACGGCCCGCGAGACCCGCGGAATCGAACTCGAAACCGAGGTGAAGGTGCTCGGGGAGGACGACTTCACTTTCTAAAGACATGGAGGCACCGATTTTGATTTTCCCATGATTCCCCAAGATCTTCTCATCGCCGTCCTGATGGGCGGTCCCGGCTCGGAGCGCGAGGTCTCCCTTGCATCGGGGAAGGCCGTGCTCAAGGCGCTCCAGGCGGCGGGCTGCAATGCCGTCGGCGTGGACGTGAAGGACGCGGACTTCGAGCTGCCGGAGGGAACGGGCCTGGCCTACAACGTGATCCACGGGACATTCGGCGAGGACGGGCAATTGCAGTCGCTGCTGGAGAGCCGCGGCATTCCTTACACCGGCGCAGGCGTGGCGAGCAGCCGGACGGCCTTCGACAAGAATCTGGCGAAGGAGAAGTTCATTGCGGCGGGCGTGCCGACCCCGGCTTCGGAGATCGTGGACGTTTCCGGCGGCGCGCGGCTGCCGTCGATCCCGGTGCCCTTCGTGGTGAAGCCGCCGCGCGAGGGATCGAGTGTCGGCGTCACGATCGTGAAGGACGAAAGCCAGGCCATGGCCGCGATGGAAACCGCGGCGAAGTACGGCAACGACATTCTGGTGGAAGCTTTTGTCGAAGGGAAGGAACTCACCGTGGGCATCCTCGATGACGTGGCGATGCCGATCGTCCACATCGCGCCGCGCGAGGGCTTCTACGACATGTCGAACAAATACCCGTGGCTCTCGGGTGGCGTGGGCAGCGACTACTATTGTCCGGCCGATCTGGATGCGGAGACCACCCGGCGCGTGCAGGAAGCGGCGCTGGCGGGACATCGTTCGCTCTGCATTGAGGTTTACTCGCGGGTGGATGTCTTGCTGGATGCGGCGGGGAATCCCTTCGTGCTGGAGGCGAACACGATCCCGGGAATGACGGAAACGAGCCTGCTGCCGAAATCGGCGGCGGCGCACGGGATCGATTTCACCGCGCTGTGCCTCCGCATTGCCGAACTCTCCCTCGCGATCCGCTCGGACTGCTCCCCGCGGTTGCCGTCCTGAAAACTGAACACTGAAAACCAGCAAACTGCTTCCATGTTCAAGAAACGCACCACCCGGGTCCGCCACAGCAAGGAACTCATCCGCTTGCAGGTGAACGTCCTGTCGCCGCGCATCGTGTGGTTCGGGTTCCTGAAGGCGTGCCGCCAGACGCTGAAGGTGGCGGTGCTGGTGTCGCTCGGCGTGGCGGCGGTGTGGGGGATTCGCGAGATGATCCGGAAGGGTCTGGTCGAGAACAAGGAGTTCAAGCTGCAGGCGATCGAGCTGACGCCGAATCCCGCGATCGACGAGCGGCGCCTGATCAAGGTGGCCGGAATCAACATCGACGGCAGCCTGTTCGACTGCGATGCGGACAAGATCGAGAAGGCGCTGCGGGCTCTGCCGGAGCTCTCCGCGGCCTCGGTGCGGCGCGAGTTTCCCGGGACGCTGGTGGTCGAGGTGATCGCCCGCGAGCCCTACCTGTGGGTGGCGAAGCTGGATCAGGACGTGCCGCCGCGGGACGCCGGGAAGGGCCTCGTGGTCGATCGCCAGGGAATTGCCTTCCACTGCCCCCCGGCCTTGCTGGCGGAGGCGGAGTTGCTGCCCTTGATCCAACTCGGAACGGGGGGGGAACCGCTCGTCGCCGGGAAACCGGTGGTGCATCCGGAGTTCGACCGCCTGCGCCGCCTGTATCAAATGGCCTGCCAGCGGATTCCCGGCGCGGAAGGCTGGGTGTACGCGCTGCGCCAGAACCGCGAGTGGTCGCTGGAACTTCTTTCCCGTGACGGGACCACGGCCTGCTTCGGTCTGGGGGACCACGAACGGCAGATGAACGATCTCAAATCCGCGCTGGACCACGCCCGCGAGAAGGAACAGCAAATCGCTTCGATCGAGCTGATTCCGGAACGCAACATCCCGGTGACGCTCCGCGGCGGCGGCGTGCCGCGTGCCATCCTGGTGGATGAGCCGGTCCCCGCAAGCGCTCCCGACCGCCGCACCCGCGATCTCAACGATCTCCTCAACCGCTGAACCCACCCCCAATGGCTCGCTCGAAGATCCACGTCGGCCTCGAAATCGGCACCAGCAAGATCTGCATGGTGGTCGGAGAGGTGAAGTCGGATGGCTCCGTCAAAATCCTCGGTGTCGGCCAATCGAAATCGGTCGGCGTGAAGAAAGGCGAGATCTACGACTTCCCGCAGGTGCGTGCCTGTGTGAAGGACGCGCTGGTCAAGGCGGAGGACGCCAGCGATGTCGAGATCGGCAGCGTCTATCTGGCCATCACCGGGGCGCACATCCAGGGGGTGAACAACCGCGGGAGCTTCCGCCTGCCGGATGACGAGTCGGTGATCGCGCCCGCGCACGTGCAGGAAGCGAAGGAGATCGCCCGCGCCGTGGCGATCCCGCCGGATCACGTGTACCTGCACCACATCATCCGCCGTTACGGCGTGGATGGTTTCGAGCATGCGACCACGCCGATCGGGCTTTCCGGCAAGACGGTGGATGCCGATTTCCACGTGATCCACGGCATCCGCTCGCGGATCGAGAACCAGATCAAGTGCGTGCGGGAGATGCCGCTGGATATCGACGACCTGGTGTTCTCGCCGATCGCTTCCGCGCAGGTGGCGCTCGACCGCGAGTCGAAGGAGCGCGGCGCGCTGGTGATCGACATCGGCGGCGGCACCACCGATTACGTGCTCTACCTCGACGGGGCGGTGGAAGCCGCGGGTTGCATCCCGGTCGGCGGTGATCACGTCACCAATGACATCCACCTCGTGACCGGACTGGCCTTCTCGAAAGCGGAGGTGCTCAAGATCCGCGAGGGCGATGCCTCGGCGGACCCGGCGCGCTCGGTCGGGCTGATCAAGGTGGCGGACGAGAAGGGCTTCGCGGAAGCCGAAGTGAAGCGGCAGCTTCTCAACGACATCATCCGCCAGCGGCTTGAGGAAACCTTGCGGTTGCTGCAGCGCCGTTTGCCGGAGGGTGCGGTCGAGCGGATCGGCACGGGAGTCTTCCTTTCCGGCGGAACCAGCCTGATGCGCGGATTCGGCGAGCTTGCGCACGACATCTTCAAACGGGATATTTACCGCCCGGAGCCGCCGGAACTGAGCGGCGTACAAGCGAATTTCAAGGACCCCCAGTTCACCACCGCCATCGGACTGATCCGCTACGCGCAGATCATCGAGGCCGA
>CAMLOZ010000430.1 GCA_946481625.1 uncultured Haloferula sp.
GGCCTGAGAACCACCCAAGTGGCTCCCCAGCCGCCATCGGCCGCGGGGTAATGGAAATCCGCGACCTCCGGCAATCGCCGGAGCAGCGCATGGACGCCTTCCCGCAGGGCGCCGGTGCCTTTTCCGTGGATCACCCGCACCCCGCGGATGCCGAGGCGCTGGCATTCCGAGAAATACTCCGGTAGCAGCTCGCCGATTTCCGAGGGGCGGAAGGTGTGCAGGTCCAGCTCGTTCGTCACCGGGATCTGGACCGGATCCGGGTTGGCTTCGTCATTGTCCATGAGTGCCCGGATTGTCGCCGCCACCGTGCAAAATGGCGAGGAGCGAAGGGACTACAGGTAAGAGCAATTTTTACCTTTGCAAGCTAGGGGGGCATCCGGTAGTTCTCCGGCCCGCCGTTAAAATGGTGGCCGTAGTTCAATGGTAGAGCCCCAGATTGTGATTCTGGTTGTTGCGGGTTCGAGTCCCGTCGGTCACCCCACCTCTTCTTTCGGGAACCTGGAAGGTTCCGGTTCGTAGGGGCGGACACCGTCGGCACGTTTGTCATGGAAAGTCTCGAGAGCCGCCTCGGATACAAATTCCGCAACTCGCTTCTGCTTGCTGAAGCGATGACCCATCCGAGTCTCGCCTACGAGTCGCAGCGACCGCACTTCGACAACCAGCGGCTCGAATTCCTGGGCGATGCGGTGCTGCAACTGATCCTCACGGAGGATCTTTTCAAGATGTTCCCGGACTTCCCGGAAGGACGTCTGACCAAACTGCGCTCGCAGCTCGTATCCCGCCGGGCGCTCGCGCGCTTCGCCCTGACCATCGATCTCGGCAGCTACGTGCTGCTGGGCAAGGGGGAGGAAGCCACCGGCGGACGTCGCAGGATGTCCACGCTGGCGGACGGCTTCGAGGCCCTGATCGGCGCGGTCTATCTCGACAGCGGTTACACGGGCGCGCGCGATCTGGTGCTGCGCCTGTTCCAGTCCGAGATCGAGGCGCTGGCCGGCAGCCCGGAAGAGCGGAATCCGAAAGGAGAGCTTCAGGAATGCTTGCAGGCGATCTCCCCGCAGGCCCCCAGTTACCGGATCCTCGGCGAGAGCGGGCCGGACCACCGCAAGGTTTTCCAAGCCGAAGTCTCGTGGAAGGGCCTGGTCCTTGCCGTTGGCAAGGGGAAGAGCAAGAAGGAGGCCGAAGCGCGGGCAGCGGGCGAAGCTCTCCGTGCACGGGTCTGGGAGAAAACCTGAGGCGAGAAGGCGGGCGGCAGCAATGAGGAGAGGGGACACACCTGTCCCCGGTAGGTGAGTTCACCCCGACGACAGCAGTGTCGTCGCTCCTCATGCTTCGCCCCTGTTAGGCCTTCACCTTCGCGTAGGCCCGCAGGTAGCCGACGCACTGGGCGATCTCGGTGATGTTGGTCTTCCAGTTGTGCTCGTATTCGATCGTCACGTTGCCCGCGAAGCCGTGCTTCCGGACCTCGTCGAGGATGGCGATGTTGTCGATCACGCCGGTGCCGAAGGGGCGGTCGTGGGTCCATTTGCCGATCGCTTCGCGGTCCTTCATGTGGAAGGCGTGGACGCGCGGCGCGACCTTCTTGATCACCTCGAGCGGGTCGAGGCCGGAAGTGGCCCAGTGGCCGATGTCCGCGCAGTAGCCGATGTTCGCGTGGCGGTCCTTGATGGCCTCCCAGATCTTGTTGGGATCCCAGAGGGAGGTCGGCTTCGGATGGTTGTGGAAGCAGACCTTGAGGTCGTATTCCTGGGCGAGCTTTTCGAGGGTATCGAGCGCATCGAGGGATTCGGTCGTGACGCCGTAGAGGCCCATCTTCTTGGCGAACTCGAAGGTCTTGCGGGCCTCATCTTCGTTCTTGGAGATGCCGGTCACGCCGAAGTTCACCGGGGTGATCCCGTTCTCCTTCGCGTGGGCGAGCAGCTTCGAGATGTTCTCGTCGGAAAGCGAGGGGTCGAGCTTGGTATCGCCCAGCGGGCCGCCGATCTTCTGGCCGGGGAAGACCTCCACGGCGGAGGCTCCGGCGGCACCGGACATCCGGATGGCATCCCAGAGGGTGAACTCCTTCAGGGACCAGCACTGGACGGAGATCGCGAAACCGGCGGGGGTCAGGGTCTCTTGGGCGATCGGCTTGCCGTGCGAGCGGAGCGCAAGCAGGGCGGAGGCGGCGGGAACCATCGTGAAGAGGGAGCGGCGTTTCATCGTATTCGGATAGGGTTGGTGGAACGTGCGGAGCGAAGGAGGTCTTTCCCGCGGGCGGGACATCATTCGGATTCGTCCGGAGCCCGGCGGCGCAGGGCGGTGGCTATCTCGTCTGAGAAGGCCGTAAGAAGGTAGATCAAGAGGACCGGATACATGAAAGCCCAGTTCCTGACACGCAGCAAATCCTTGCTGGCCTTGAGCAAGTTCGGAGGCACCTTCCTGTTGTCATTCGACTTCCGGGCCTCTTCGGGCAAGGCCGCGAGTTCGGCGACCAAGCGGTCGAGGGGAGCCTTGAGCGCGAAGCGCGGTCCGACGGCGGTCCAAATGCCAAGGGCGGTGGCCACCACCGCGAGGACGCCCATGCGCCGCTTGATCCACGGATGGCTCATGGTGACAGCCTGATGGATGAGAGCGGCGGCACAGATGAGGGAAATCCCCTGGAAGGGAACACTCCTCGCTCCTCCCGCAAGCCAGACGCCGGTGTAGTAGAGACCGGCGAGAAGCGGGAGCACGCACCAGGCGACCGCCTTCTTCTCGCGGGTGCTCAGTGCCAGACGCCCGTCCCCGCTCAAGGCCAACAGCGAGTCGAAGAGTGGCCGGGTGGCCACGGAGATGTAGAAAAAAAGCGCCATCCCGACGCGCAGGATCTGGCCCAGAAGCACCAGGACGAAAGGGATTCCGCTGCCCTGGAGATAGCGCGGCATGACGATAAAGACGATACCGGCGACGACGACGAGTGTACTCCACTTGATCTTCCCTGCCCGGATAATGAGCCGCAGGAGCCAGCCGAGGACGGGATGCTGGGTCTGCAGCGCGCGGGCGAGGCCGAGACGGGCGTCCTCGTTTTCCGGGTTACAACGTAGTGCCTCCTGGAAGTGCATCTTCGCCTCCGCCGCGGCACCTCGCTCCATGAGGATCCAGCCGCGCGCGGAGTGGTTGTAGGAGTCTTCCGGATCGTCGGAGAGCAGGCTCATCGCCGTTTCGTCCGCTTCTTCGTGGCGTCCCAGCTTGCTCAGGGAGATGCCGCGGAAGAGGCGGCAGAGTTCGTGATCGGGATCGATGGCCAGGCCGGCTTCGGCGTGGGCCAATGCTTCGGCGGGCTTGTCGCGTTCGTGGTAGATCTTTGCGAGCAGGCCCTGGCAATCGGCATCCTCGCCATCGAGTGTCATTGCCTGCCGGAGCGCTTCCTCGGCTTCTGCCCAGCGGGAGGATTCGATCAAGGCCTGCGCCAGCAACTCATGGGGATAGCCGGACTCCGGATCGAGGCCGATGGCCCGCCGTGCGGATTCTTCCGCCTCTCTCGGCCGGCCTTGGAGACGCTGCACGTGCGAAAGCCCGATGTGGAGATCAGCCTCATCCGGCCTCTTGGCGATCTGCTCGCGGATCATGTTCTCCGCTTCCTTGAAGCGACCGCGTGAGATGAGGAGTTGGATCTTTTGGAGGGGTACACTCATCGGACGGACGAGTGATGACTTGCCGCGAGGAAGGACGCAACACCGGGCGATGTGGAAAAGCACGGATCCTGCCTGGAAAGCTTCTCAGGCCAGGATACCCTTCACCACCTTCGCCGGTTTCACGCCGGTGAGTTTCTGGTCGAGGCCTTGGAAGGGGTAGGAGAGGCGCTGGTGGTCGAAGCCGAAGAGGTGGAGCATGGTCGCGTGCAGGTCGCGGAGGTGGACCGGGTCGCGCGCGACATGGTAGCCCATCTCGTCGGTTTCGCCATAGGTGAAGCCCGGCTTCACACCGGCCCCGGCCATCCAGATGGTGAACGCGTTCGGATTGTGATCGCGGCCGGTGAAGCGGTTGCCATCGCCGCCGCCGCGGTTTTCCTGCATGGGGGTCCGGCCGAACTCGCCGCCCCAGATGACGAGGGTGTCTTCGAGCATGCCGCGTCGTTC
>CAMLOZ010000431.1 GCA_946481625.1 uncultured Haloferula sp.
ATCGCCGCGGCGCTTCGAGATCGAGTACCGCCGCGGCCTGGTGATCGAGCAGCTTCCCCGGACCTCCGAGACCTCCGACAAGGCGCTCGATGTCTATTACTCCGTGCTGCAAGCCGCGGCCAAATCGCCGCCCGCGGATTGGCAGTGGGTGGACAAGTGCGGCGTCCGCGCGCGGGCCTTGCTGGAGAGCTTGCAGAATTGGGAGGGCGCGATCGGCGTGGCCCAGAAGCATGCGATGCTGGGGAGCCCCGGGTCGAGGGAAGCCGAAGCCCGGGCCAGCGCGCTGAAGCAGGAGCACTTCATCTGGGAGAAGTAGCCCTTACCTCGCCGCCAGGGCGGAGGGCGTTTTGCTCAGGCGCTCCGGATCGCCGGAGTTGATCTCGTCGATCTGACCGTTCAGCGTACAGTAGTCGTAGAGATAGCCGATCAGGAAGAGGCCACCGGTGACGAGCCAAAGCAGGCCGGTCCAGATCTTGCCCATGTAGAAGCGGTGGATGCCGAGCGGGCCGAGGAAGGTCTGGAGGATCCAAGCCACCGAGTAGTCGATCCGGCCGGTCGCGTAGCGTTGCGCCGCGGTGCGCTCCATCCACGGGATCAGGAACAAGTCCACAATCCAGCCGACCAGGAGCAATCCGCCGGTGAGCAGCCAGATCGTCCCGGTGACCGGTCGGCCGAAGTAGAAGCGATGGGCACCGGTGAAACCGAAGATCCAGAGCAGATAGCCGATGGTCTTGCTGTGCGTTTGGGGACGTTCCATGACCGGATACGATCGTGGATCGCGCAGGACTTGCCATGGGAATTCCGTGCAGTTTTTCGACACCGTGGCGGGAATGAGTCCTATCCGGAGAGGACCGGACCTTGGCAGGGTTTGACAGTTGCCGCCCGAAAGGCAGAACCTCAGTCATGTCCAAAGCCATCCTGATTGCCGCCATGTCCGCCGCCCTTGCCAGTTCCGCCGTTGCCGAAAACGAATTCCGTCACGTCGTGCTCTTCAAGTTCAAGCCCGAGGCCACCGCCGACAAGGTCGAGGAGATCGAAAAGGCCTTCGCGGAACTACCGAAGAAGATCCCCGCGGTCACCGGCTACGAGTGGGGCAAAAGCGAGAGTGTCGAGGGCCTCAACGACGGCTTCACCCACTGCTTCCTCGTGACCTTCAAGGACAAGGCAGGACTCGAAGCCTACATCCCGCACGAGGCGCACAAAGCCTTCGTGGAAAAGCTCAAGCCGCTGCTCGAAAAGGCCACGGTCTTCGACTACACGGCGAAGAAGGACTGAAGGTGCGGCCATCCTTTCCCCGAGTTGCCCGTTTTCTCGGCCCGCAACGCGTTTCACTGATGAAAAGCGGTTCAGGAGGCCGTAAGTTACTCACATGAATCCACCCGCCGGATCTCCGGAAATCTCGCGACGCGGCTTTGTCGGAGCCGCCTTGGCCGGCATGGCAGCCTTGGGCGGAAGCCCGCAGGCGCGCGCGCACGACGATGCCCCCGAGTTCCGGGATCCCTACATCTACCGCTTCCGGATCGGTTCGCTGGAGGCGTTTTCGATCAGCGATTGCAACCTCGGCTTCCGCGAAGGTCTGGGGCTGATGTGGCCGGAGGAGGCCCGCCCGAAAATGAAGGAGGAAATGGAGCGCCACGGCGAGCGGCTCGATACCATTCCGCTCTACGTGAACGTGCTGGTGGTGCGCTCGGGCAACGAGGTCGCGATCTTCGACGCCGGCTTCGGCAAGGTGAACAACCCGCAGATGGGTTGGCTTTATGAAGGCCTGGCTGCTGTCGGGATTTCGCCGGATCAGGTTACCGCCGGCTTCCTGAGCCACGCCCACGCCGATCATCTGAACGGCTTCGTGCGCGAGGGTAAGCCCGCCTTCCCCAACGCGCAGATCTACCTTCTTGAAGACGAGCTGAATTTCTGGTGCTCACCCCAGCCGGACTTCTCGAAGTCGAAGCGCGACAAGAACCAGATCCCCGGGATGATCAAGGAGGTGCGCGGGCACTTCGACACGCTTCAGGAAAAGCTGCGCCCGGTGAAACCCGGCACCGAGGTGCTCGGCGGAATGGTCCGGATCGAAGGCGCACCGGGTCACACGGATGGCCACGCCTGTTTCCGCATCCGCTCGGGGAACGAAGAACTGCTGCACCTGATGGACCTCGCGCATCATCATCTGCTGATGTTCGCGGATCCGAACTGGACGATCGCGTTCGATCACGATCCCGTGACGGCGGTGGTTACGCGCAAGCGCTGTTACGCCTTCCATCTTCCTTGGCCCGGTCTCGGCCACGTCATGGCTGCGGAAAACGGCACCTACCGCTGGTGGGCCGAACGCTGGAGCTGGGCATAGAGCGCGCAACAAGGTCTAGCCGTCGATGCCTAGACAATGGTCTTCTGGCTCATGGCACGCCGCACGGCTTCAACCAGTTCCTTGGAGGGAACATTCACGAGATCCCGTTTGAGTTGGAGGGTAAGCGAGGCCCGGTCCGCGGGCTCGAGGAAATCGACAATCGCGCCGTTGATTTCGGAAGGCGCCACCAGCGCCCAACGGGCTACCTTTTCCTCGCGAAGGATCCTGTGAACGGTCCCCGCGATCTTGCGAAAGCACCTCACCTCGAGTTCCGCGACCAGCGGCAGCCGTTCGGCCGCAGCAGTGCCGACGCTGCCGGTCATGGGGAATGCGCCCGCTTGGTCCGTGACGAGTTCGGACAACTTGCGGTTTCCCTCCACAAATTCCTCCGTGGCCAACACCTTCGGGTGGTCGGCCTCGTCGAGCCGGTAGGCGACGAGCCTGCCGCGGTCGGTAGCGATGATGATCGGTGGCAGAGGTTTCATGGCATCAAGGCATGAGGATCCCGTAGTCCCCGTGCATTTTTCCTGCCAAGAACGCGGGCTGTGGCGCTCATCGCGGGGGACGCTTGAGCCGCAAGACGAAGAGACCCGCCCCCCTCGTTCAACGACGGCGAATGACTGGGCCGCGTGTGTCTCATTTTGCTCCCGGGCCGTGCAAATCGCCTTACGGGAAGTACGAGAAACCCCGTATCGCCCGTAGAAATTCAAACTAGCGTGTGAGAACCGGATCGAACCAGCAGCCCCAGTCGGAGCTGTTGCCATCGCCGCCATCTTCAACGACCAGTTCGATCTCGCGCACTCCCGCAATTGAAACGGAGAACGAGAGCAAGGTCCCCGGCTCCGTTTTCTTCGAGCGCCAGAGTTCCTTGCCGTCCGCCTTCACCAGGAAGACGCAGGAGCCACCGCCGCGACCATCCGGCAATCCGGCATGACCGGCCATGGTCTGCCACTTGCCACCGAGGTCCCAGACGTGCCGGGCATTCGCGTGCGCGTAGATGCCCCGGGGAAAGAGGCGGGAACCGCAGAAGAAAAGCACATCGCTCTCCGGCAAGCGGTTCACAAGGGGACGGCCCCAGCCGACTTCGGCGGACTTCGTGGAAGCGGTGGCCAGCAGACAGGAGCTACCGCCAGCTTCGGCCGGCGATGGTCCCGGTTCGGTCGCAGCGGGATCGGCCAGCACTTTCGCGGCATCCAATACGGCTGGCGAAGGCTTCGATGCTTCGACCCGCGCCAGCTCGGCGGCCATCGCGGTGGCATCTTTCTTCTCCGAGGCCTTTGCAAGAGGAAGCAAAAGCAAGCGCGCTTCGGTCGCGGAGAGGTCAACGCTGCCGTCCCTTGCTACGAGATACGGATAGGTGAACGGCGTGCTGGCTCCCGCGAAGGAACTCGCCGCGCCATTCGCTTGCACCACCACCACGCGGAGCACCCCTGCCTTCCCCGCGGCCAGCGTGCCCACCTCCAGCGTGAAATTCCCCGCGGCATCCGGGATCGCGGTGCAGGTCGTGGCATCATAGTCGCCACCTCCATCCGGGTCCATGTAGCCGAGGACCGCGTAGGGAGGAGGATCCGCCGTGACGCGGGCGCTGCAGGTGAAGCTCTTGCCTTGGTTCACCACTTTCACGTCGTGAAGTTCGGCGTTCGCCGGCGCATCGATGCCCTTGACCGAGCCGCAGAAGATCGGGTGCGAGGCGAGCTTCAGGCCATGGGCAAGGGTCAGGAAGGAGCCCTTGCCCTCGCCGCGG
>CAMLOZ010000432.1 GCA_946481625.1 uncultured Haloferula sp.
TCCAGTTCGTCGCCCGCGGTGCGGACGGAGCGGGCGGAAACGATGCCGCCCAGCGAGATCAGCGCCACTTCCGTGGTGCCGCCGCCGATATCGACGATCATGTTGCCCGAGGCGTCCATCACCGGCAGGCCGGCGCCGATGGCCGCGGCCATCGGTTCCTCGACGATGTGGACTTCGCGCGCGCCCGCCTGTTCGGCGGATTCGCTGACCGCACGGCGCTCCACCTCGGTGATTCCGGAAGGCACCGCGATGACGACACGGGGGTTGTTGCGTCGGCGGTTGTTGTTCGCCTTCCGGATGAAGTGCCGGAGCATGGCTTCCGCCACCTCGAAATCCGCGATGACTCCGTCTTTCAGCGGCCGGATGGCCACGATGTTCCCGGGGGTACGTCCGAGCATGCGCTTCGCGTCGTCGCCCACTGCCAGGACCTCGTTGGTGCCCGCCTTCACCGCGACCACCGAGGGTTCGCGGAGGACGATGCCTTGATCCTTAACGTTTACGAGTGTGTTTGCAGTGCCGAGGTCGATGCCGATGTCGTTGGAAAACCAGCTTCCGAATAAACGAGAAAACATTCTGGTGGCGAGCGATTTGGAAAAAATTGGGTGACGGTCCACACTACCCCGGCGCGGCACCGTCCGCCGGTTGCCAAGGAGCGAAAAACTTAAGCTATCCGAATATTCCGGTAGCCGTCGAACTATGGGGATCAGGCCCCCGCGGGGTCAAGGGGAATCCCCGTTTCACGAAGACAACGAGCGACTTCCGGCCGGGCAAATCAGCCCCCTGCCAGCACAGGTCCGACCGCGGCATGCCGGGTCATGAACTCGTCGGCGAGGGCATAATAGGCCTTCGCCCCGATCCCATCCGGGTCGTGCTCGAAAATCGTCTTCGCGTGGCTCGGGGCCTCGCCGATGCGGATCGTCCGGGGGATCACCGTCTGGTAGAGCTGGTTGGGGAAGTAGTTCGCCACTTCCTCGACCACCTGTTTCGCGAGGTTGGTGCGCCCGTCGAACATGGTCATCACGATCCCTTCCAGATTCAGGTGGGGATTCGCGCCGGAATCGCGGATCTGGTCGATGACATGGACGATCTTCGCTAGACCTTCCAAGCCGAACCACTCGCACTGGAGCGGGATCAGAATCTCGTCCGCCGCCGCGAGCGCCGAGGTCATCAGCACGCCGAGCGAAGGCGGGGTGTCGAGCAGGCAGAAGTCGAAAAGGTCGTTGGGCTTCAGTCCTTGGAGGTGGGTGCGCAGGCGGACCAGATGGTCATCGCCGCGCGCGAGCTCGATTTCCACGCCAGCCAAGTCCATGTGCGAGGGGATGACCGAAAGATTCTCGCGGCCGGACGGGATGATCTTATCCCGCACATTCGCTTGTCCCAGGAGCGCCGGATAGACCGTGCCCTCGCCATCCACGTCAAGGCCAAGCCCGCTCGTCGTATTCGCCTGAGGATCGAGGTCGATCAATAGCACCCGCTGGCCGCGCAGCGCGAGGGCGGCGGACAGGTTCAGCGCGGTGGTGGTTTTCCCCACGCCTCCTTTCTGGTTGGCAACAGCGACGACTTTCATCTGGCGCGAGCGGACGGCAGCGGCGCGGAGTCTTCCGCCCCCGGAGCCCCCTTGCAAACAAAACCGGCGACGCACCGAAATTCCGGGCCTTCTGCGGTACCGGCCCGAAACGCCGGAAGCGAAATTTCACCGGAAATTGCCTAAGAGGGCCGCGGGATCGTTCGTCCTTGCTTGGCCCGACGGCACTCTAACACCGATGATCCGATCCGATTTTCCCGTCCCCCCGCGCCGATTCGGCGGAGTTCTGCTCGCCTCCGCCGCTTTGGCCGGCCCTCTTGCCGGTGCCGAAGTCCCGGATGAAAGCAAGGAAGCGGAGAACTCCGAACTCAAACCGATCATCGTCACCGAGACCGCCTCCCGCGTGGTGGAGGATCTGCGCGATGTCCCGCAGTCGGTGGTGATCGTGGATTCCGAGACGATCGAGCGCCGCCAGCCGACGACACCGGTCGAGATGCTGCGGGAGCAGCCCGGCATCTGGGCGGTGAGCGTGGCCGCCCAAGGCTCGCCGATTCTCCGCGGGCAGATCGGCAATCGCGTGATCTACCTGTGGGACGGCGTGCGGATCAACAACGGCGCGCTTTTCGGCGGACCCAACGGCTTCTTCAACCAGTTCCCCGTCGGTGCCGTGGATCGCATGGAAGTGGTGCTCGGTTCCGGCTCGGTGCAATATGGCAGCGATGCGATCGGGGGCGTGGTCAACGTGATCTCGAAGCAAGCGATGTTCACAGAGGACCCGCTGATCGGCGGCTCGGTGTACGGCCGCTATGGCTCGAACAACGGTGAGAACACGCAGACCATCGATTTCCACGGCGGGAATTCCACGTTCGCTTTCTCCGGGGGCATCACACGGCAGGAGGTGTCGGACTATCATGGACCCGACTTCGGCGCAGCAAGCCCGTCCGGCTTTGACGCCCTGGGCGGCTACGCGAACTTCGCCTGGCGACCCACCGACAACCAGGAACTGCGGCTTTCGTGGATCTACAACGAGCGCACGAACGTGGATAGCTACGTCCAGTCGAAGCTGAACGCGGGCGGCGTGCCGCGCATCTACAGTCCGTCGGAGCAGCGCGGCATCCTGAAGTTCGACTACACGCTGACCGAAGCCGGATCGTGGAGCGACGAGTTCAAGGCGTACGGCTACTATCACTTCTACGATGCCCTCCGGGACCGGCGCGTCGAAAATGCATCGACCTTCGCAACGACCCGGCGCGACCAGGACCAGGACGTGTGGGGCATCGGTTTGCAGAATGCCAAGGAATGGGGGCCGGTCCGCCTGATTGCGGGCATGGACTACCGCGACGAGGATCTCTCCTCGCGGCAGGCCCTTTACAGTCTGACGAAGGCCACGGGAGCCTTCCGTGTCAGCGAACCTGCGGGGAACACGCCGGACGGCACCTACGATGTGTTCGATACCTTCGCGACGCTCACGTGGAAGCCGACGGAGGCGTGGCTGCTCTCCGCCGGAGCCCGCTTCGAGAGCAGTCATCTGAAGTCGGAGCCGGTGGCGCTCGATGTCATTCCCAACGCCGGCTACACGATCCGGGATCTGATGCTCGACAAGACTTGGGACTCGGTCACCTGGAACTTCGGAACGGTCTATGATTTCACGCCGGAACTCAGCCTTGCGGCAACCGTCGGCAGTGGCTTCCGTGCCCCGACTTACTCGGATGTCCTCAGTGCGGGAACACCGGTTTTCTCCAGTCGCATCGCATCCGTACCGAGCCCGAACGTGGATCCCGAGCGCAGCATCAGTGTCGAGCTCGGGCCGCGTTACCAATCGGAATGTTTCAGTGCCACGCTCACGGGCTACTACACGCACCTTTCGGATGTGGTAGGGAGCGTCGAATCCGGCACGGTGACGATCCCGGGGCAGGGGACCTTCACCGCCTCGCGCAGCGCGAATATCGGCCGCGGCTACGTCGCGGGGGTGGAGGCCGCAGCGGCTTGGGAATTCAGCGAGGGATGGACGGTCTTCGGCAACGGCACTTACACCCGCGGCGAAGACACGACGGCGAATGATCCCTACCGCTTCATCCCTCCGGTTCACGGCTCGGTGGGCCTGCGCTACGAATCGCCTTCGGGCAAGTGGTGGGTGGAAATCGTGGAGGTGATGGCAGGGAAGCTCGACCGGCATTCGATTCGGGACGAGCAGGATGCCGGCTTTTCCACCGATCCCGGTTACGGTTCGCCGAACAACACGACGAACCCGCCGCTCCGCCCGGACTTCAGCATCCCAGGCTTCGCCGTGACGAACATCCGCGGCGGGGTGAAAGTCTGGGAGCGGCCTGAAAGCACCCTCGATCTCACGGTGGATCTGAACAACGTCCTCGATGCCCATTACCGCGAGGCCTACGCACAGCAGCAGCGCGAGGCCCCCGGCTTCGGAGTGGTGGTCGGAGCTCGACTCGGCTTCTGATGAGACGCCTATTTTTCACCGCGTTCGTCGCATGGCTGCTCTCGTTGGCATGCCATGCGGAGCCGTCGCGGGTGGCCT
>CAMLOZ010000433.1 GCA_946481625.1 uncultured Haloferula sp.
CTTGAATCTTAGAGTTTGGGATTTGGAATTTCCCTTACTTCACGCCCTTCTTGGAGAGGCGGGTGCCCTTGGTCGCGCCTTGGCGGGCCTTGAACTTCGGGTTCGTCTTGCAGATCACGTAGAGCGTGCCTTTGCGCTTCACCACCTGACAGGCGGAGTGGCGGCGTTTGGCGGACGAGAGAGAAGAGAGAACTTTCATGGGAAAATGGGCGCTGCGGTGCGGGCCGCGGAAATTACGGAACCGCGCGGACTTGTAAAGCCGATTCTCGCGCGAAAAATCGTGTTCATCCGAGCGCCGCCATGATGTTCTCTGCCCGCGCACCGGATGAGCGAGAATTTCTACCAGAAAACCACCTCCGCCCCGACCACGTCCTTCGACGTTTCGCTGCGTCCGCCAGTCTTTTCCGAGTTCATCGGCCAGGAGAAGGTGAAGGACCGCCTGCTACTGATGGTGGAGGCGGCCCGGCAGCGGGGCGACGTGCTGGATCACGTGCTGCTTTCCGGCCCGCCGGGCCTGGGGAAAACGACCCTGGCGAACATCATCGCCCGCGCGACGGGATCCCAGCTCCACGTGACCTCCGGGCCGCAGATCGAGAAGGCCGGGGACCTGGCCGGGGTGCTGACAAACCTGCAGAAGGGCGACGTGCTTTTCATCGACGAAATCCACCGCCTGCACCCGGCGATCGAGGAGTATCTCTACCCCGCGATGGAGGACTTCCGGCTGGATATCATCATCGATTCCGGTCCGTCGGCGCGGTCGATCCAGCTCAATCTGCCGCGTTTCACCTTGGTGGGCGCGACTACCCGCTCCGGGATGCTGACCGCTCCACTGCGCTCGCGATTCGGGCTGGTGAACCGGCTCGATTATTACACTCAGGCGGAGCTGGCGCAGATCATCGAGCGCTCGGCCGGCTTGCTCGACATCCCGGTCCTGCACGAGGGAGCGATGGAGATCGCCGCACGTTCCCGCGGGACCCCACGGGTGGCGAATGCCCTGCTGCGCTGGGTCCGCGACTACGCGCAAGTGAAAGGCAATGGCTCCATCAACGGCCCGGTCGCCGACGCCGCGCTGGCGATGATCGAGATCGACGCGCAGGGCCTCGACGAGATGGACAAGCGGATCCTGGAGGCGCTGATCTACAAGTTCAACGGCGGTCCGGTAGGCGTGGGCTCGCTGGCCGTAGCCGTGGGCGAGGACGCGGCAACGATCGAGGAGGTTCATGAGCCGTTCCTGATCCTGCAAGGCTTCCTCCAGCGCACGCCGCGGGGCCGGATCGCCCTGCCCGCGGCCTACGTGAAGATCGGGGCGACGATGCCTCCACCGTCCGATGGACAGGGGACCTTGCTTTGATTTTGCAAAGGAGTCCCGGAGGCGCTATGGATTCACGCATGCATTTGGAGCGGATAACCGTTGACCCCCACGTGATGTCGGGCAAGCCCTGCATCCGGGGCATGCGGGTCACCGTCGCGAATGTCCTGCGACAGCTTGCTGCCCGGCGGACCAGGGAAGAAATCTTGTCCTCCTACCCTTATCTGGAGCCTGAGGATATTGACGCCTGCCTTGACTACGCCGTGCTCCGCGTGGACGACGAGGAGCTTGCCGTCACTGCGGCATGAAGATCCTCGTGGACATGAATCTCAGCCCGGATTGGATTCCGCTGCTGATCTCGAATGGATGGGACGCTGTCCATTGGAGCCAAGCGGGTGCCCCAAACGCTCCGGACACGGAATTACTCTCAAGTGCACGCGCAGCAGGCCAGGTCCTGCTTACCCAAGATCTCGATTTCGCCCAGTTGCTCTTCGTCACTGCAAGCAGCGGTCCCAGCGTCATCCTCCTGAGGTTGGCCAACGAATTCGACGAAAGCATTCGCGCGCGAGTCTGCGACTCCATCCGACTGGCTTCGGACGATCTTCAATCGGGTGCCTTGCTTACGATCTCCACGTCGCATGCTCGTCTCCGAAAGCTCCCGATCGTATTGTGAGCCCCTGCATTTCCCGTTTCTCATTCACCGATTCCCCCCTATTCTTCCCCGGGATGTCCGAAATCGTCGCCCAGATCATCGACCGCTGCCGTTCCGCGGGACTGCGCCGGACCAAGGCGCTGGAAGAACTCATCGTCACGCTGCTCGATTCGCCGCGGCCAATGACTCTCTCGGAATTGGCGGCCTCGCCGCGGCTACGGGACCAATGCGACAAGGCGACCGTCTTCCGCCTGCTCCAGCGGTTGGCCGAAAAGGGCGTGGTGCGTCGGTTGGGACTGCACGAGCGGGCGGCCTACTTCACCCTGCTGGTACCGGGTCGGCATCAGGATTACCTGATCTGCACGGAATGCGGCAGCATCGAGGCGGTAAAGGCTCCCTGCCCTGTCCATGAACTGGAGGAAGAGATCCGCAAGAAGACGGGCTTCCGCAATCTCTACCACGAACTCGAATTCTTCGGCACCTGCCCCGCTTGCGCATGAACCGCCTCGTCCGCGTCGCCCTCACCTTGTTCGTCTCGGCGACAATCCTGATCTTCCTCGTTCTGCAGCGCTTGGAACGCGCGAAGGAAGCAAGCGCGGGTCTGCCCGCGGGCAGCCATAGCGAGCTGGCGAAGTCCGAACTGCAGATGGTTTACATCGGCATGGGTCTGGTCGGCGTCATGCTCGCTATCGGGGTGGGCTTGATCATCGCCGCGATCATCCGCGCGAGGAAGCAACGCGGTACCGATGGATGAGGAACTGGAGAACGGCTTCCTGAAGTTCATGGAAGTCGAGCGCAGTGCCTCGCCACGGACGCTGGCGAACTACCGGCTGGCGCTTGAAGGGTGCCGCAACTGGTTCGGTGCGAAGTTCCCCGGATGGCGGGAGGCGACGGCGGAGGATTTCCGGCGCTGGCTCTATGACATGATGAAGCAGGAGCTGTCGAAGGCGACGATCCGGCTGCGCTTCGCGGCGGTGCGCTCCTTCTACAAGTTCCTGGTCCATCGCCGGGGCCACCCGAAGAGCCCGGTGGTGGAAGTGCAGCTTCCCAAGCCGGAGCGGAAGCTGCCGGTGGTGCTGACGGTGGCGCAGATCGACGAGTTACTGGCGCTGCCGCTGCAGGTGCCGGTCCACAAGCAGACGCAGCCTTGGATGCCGTTGCGGGACGCGGCGATCCTCGAACTCTTTTACTCCTGCGGGCTGCGCATCTCGGAGCTCCGCGGGCTCGACGTGAGGGATATCGATTTCCTCGGTGAGAACGTGCGGGTGACCGGGAAGGGCGCGAAGGAGCGGATCGTGCCGATCGGGGGGCCGGCGCTGGCTGCCTTGCAACGCTATCAGCGCGAAGCGGCGGTGACGAACGGGCCGCTCTTTTTGGGGAGGCGGCGGACGCGGATCACGCAGCAGGCGATCGATCAGTTGCTGAAGAAGTATCTGAAGCTGAGTTCGATTCCGTTCAAGATCTCGCCGCACAAGCTGCGGCACAGCTTTGCGACACACCTTCTAGACTCGGGGGCTGACTTGCGGTCGGTGCAGAGCCTGCTGGGGCATTCCTCGCTTTCAACAACGCAGATCTATACCCATGTGACAAAAGAGCGGCTGCGGCAGGCGTATGATGCCGCTCATCCGCGGGCGACGTAAGCGAGCCAGGCCTTCCAGCCGCCGTGGCGGGTGATTTCCCCGGCGGCGGTGGCGGCGCGGGGTTCGGCGATGAAGCCGGGGAGTTCCTCGCCGTTTTCTAACAGGACCTTCCCGATTCCGAGGGGGGCGGGGATGCTGGAGACGAAATCTCCGAAGGCGGCGGGAGAAAGGTCCCAGACCTCGACTTCGATAGGCGAGCCCGCGGCATCGTCGCGGACGAGCGCGGGACGGGGCGGAAGGTTTTCCGAGGGCGGGATGAGGTACATCCGGTAGGCCGGGGCGGTGCGGGTGCGGGAACGGAGGACCGCGCCGCGGTCGGCGAGTTGCCAATGGAGCGGCAGACCTTCGAGGTGCGCGCCGCAGACGACGAGGGGAATGCGATTGGACCGGGGTGAAGGGAGCGGGGGTTCTCCGGTGAAGCGGGCGGCGAGAGCGAGCAGGGCGTTGTCCCA
>CAMLOZ010000434.1 GCA_946481625.1 uncultured Haloferula sp.
TCGTGGTATCCGCTGTGGTCGGGATTGTGCAGCATCAGCAGGTCGAAGCGGTCGGTGCGGCAGCGCTCCAGCGATTTCTCACAGGCCTTGCGCAGGTAGTCCCGGTAGTGGCTCGGCTGGTGGAGTTCCGGATCGGTAAAGCGCGGGTAGCCTTTCGGGCCCTGACGCTGGCCCTCGTAGAAATCGTGACCGACCATTCCCACCAGACTGTATTGGTCGCGGGGCTTGCCTTCCAGGGCCTGGCCGAGAAGTTCGTCCGCCTTGCCATTGCCGTAAACATCCGCGGTCACGAAAGTCCGGATTCCGGCGTCCCATGCCGTGGCGATACAAGCGAGGAAGCGCTCCTCGGAAAGGGTCTCGCCGAAGTGCATGAAACGTCCGCCGCTCCAAGTCCCGTATGCCGTCGTGGTCAGATCCATGGGAGATTTCTAGAGTGCCCCGCCCGCCCGGTCAACCGGCGCGCAAAATCCGCGCGGCATCGGAGGGAAAATGCCGATTTCCAATGATGAAAAATGCCCTCTGGAACACACTCCATTCGTCATTCGGAAATTCTGAATTCGGCATTCGCTATTGCGCCCTCCCCCACCCTCGCGGTCTTCTATCCGCATGGCCGCCACCGAACGCTGGCACGAACGGACCCTGCAGGACGGGGAGTGGCTGCGCGCGGACTTCGGCGGGCTGACCCTCGTTGTGCTAAGCATCCTGGAAGAATGGCGGGTCGCCGCGCTCTACGGCGACCAGCGGCACCAGCTTGACAACCTGAACATGCCGCCGGACGAGCTGCCCTGGCAGCGCTGGGACCGTGGCGAGAAGGACGTGAAACTGCGCTTCCGCCCCGTTTTTCCGGACCGCCCGGTGATCATCCGCCCGCGCTCGCCTCTGCATCTTTCGCCGCGGGCGAAGGCGAATTTCTTCGTGGGGATCCCCGCATTCATCGAGCTGAGCGCCCACAGCGAGGGCGTCTACGAGCGCCTCAACGCCTGGCCGAGTGATCCGCCTTCGAACACCTGGCACGGCAGCCCGATCTCCGGGACCCTGTGCTACTCGGTGAAGACGCGGGCACGACGCCAGTTCATCCCGGAGGACTGGCAGGAGCTGTCGATCATCTCGACCATCGAGATCGCGAACAGCGGCTCGCACACCCTGCCCTTCGAGCGGCTCTTCTTTGAAACCGGCCATCTCGGCGTTTTCGAGCACCTCGGACGGCTATGGGCCAACCATGCCCGGGTCCGCACCGGCGAAAAGGACGATTCGCTCAGCGGCGTGGTCTTCGGCCAGAAGCCCTTCGGCGATGCCGCCCGCGCGGTGGAACTCACTCCGCCGCGGCTCGGCCGGGTACGCCGCAGCATGCTGAAGGAGGCCTTCTCCACCTTTCTCGGCGTCACCCATCCCGACTGATGCTCGACGAATTGACAGCCCTGTTCTGGAGCAGCCCCGCCTTGCAGAAGGCGGCCCGCGTGGCGGTGATCGTGATCACGGGCATCCCGCTCGCCCTGCTCGCATCGCGGATCGTCGCGGGGATCCTGCACCACCGGCTTGGCAAGCAGGGTGGCGACCTGCTGGCACGGATCGTCCGCTATGCCGGCTACCTGATGGTGCTGATCGCGGTGCTGCAGGAGTTCGGCTTCAACCTGGCCGCGGTGCTGGGAGCCGCGGGCATCGCGGGTGTCGCGATCGGCTTCGCCTCGCAGACCTCGCTCTCCAATCTCATCTCCGGGCTTTTCATCGTCGGCGAGCGGCCTTTCGAGAAGGGCGACATCATCGAGGTTGGCACCTTCACTGGCACGGTCGAGGAGATCGGGCTGATGGCGCTCACGCTGCGCACCTTCGACAACCGTTCGGTGCGCATCCCGAACGAGACGCTGGTGAAGACGAACGTGGTCACGGTCACGCGCTATCCGATCCGGCGGGTCGATCTGACCATCGGGGTTTCCTACAACGAGGCGATCGACCGCGTGATGAAAGTCCTGCGCGACGTGGCGGAGGCTCACGGGGCCGTGCTCGACGAGCCTGACCCGGTGATCGTGTTCAATGGCTTTGGCGAATCCTCGCTGAACTTCATGCTCGGGGCGTGGACCACCAAGGACGATGTACTCAAGGTGAAGAACGAGCTGCCGCTGCGGATCAAGGAAGCCTTCGACCGGGAGGGGATCGAGATGCCCTTCCCGCACCGGGTGCTGGCGGGAGGCAAGGCGATGGAGCCGATCCCGGTGATCGTGACGGCAACGCGGCATGAGCCGGGGCAGGGCTCTTGACCCTGCGCGGGGCTTGCGGCATGGCTTGATTGGCAATGAAGCTTTCGAACGTCTTGATCCTGCTCGCCCTCGCTTTGACCGTGATGGCGCTCGGCTTCTTTTTCAGCGAGCCGAAGAACAAGGCGGACCCACTCCCAGCTTCAACCGTGATCCCGGCACCGGAGACACTTTCGGTGGCACTCCCACCTCCTCCCGAACTTCTGAAGACCTGCCGCGCGAGCGCCGTGCTCGACCTGATCCTCTCCCCGGAATGGGAAGATCGCTTCTACTCCTTCGACTCGAAGTGGAGGACCGGCGAGCAAATGGCGAGCATGCGCGACGGCAGCGGCGACAGCTGGCACGTGGTTTTCAGCGACAAGGGCTGGACCGCCCTCCGGGGTTTTGTCCACGAGTCGCTTGCCGCCGGGGAACGCGAAGCCTTGTCGAGATCTCTCCGGGCCGCCTGTCCGCCGGAGCTCAAAGGCTTCACCGAAGAGCCGGCCTTCGATTGGAAGAACACCACCGTGTGCTACTTCCACACCGGCGGAGAAAGCTCATGGAAGAGGGCCAACGACTTGACGCCCCACGCGAACGTGGCCACCTCCGAAGACGGACTCCTAGGGGATCTGACACAGGGAGCGGAAGGCTACGTCAAGCATGCCCAAAACTACTTCGAGGTGCAGGTCCCGCTTGAACTGGTGCAGCACGTCTTCGCACAGAAGCCAATCACGCCGGAGATGGTAAAACGCCTGAACCCCGGGACGGAGTTCTCCGAAATCGAGGAAGAACTCTTCGGGAAGATCGGCTACCCGCGCTGAGGAGGTGATTCGCGGTTGCAGGGCGCGTGGTCCGCGGCTCCAGTTAGAGGACGATGCCCGCCTCTCCGCTCCAACCCTTTTTCAAGCACAAGGGCTGGAAGCCGTTCGCATTCCAGAAGGAGACCTGGGCGGCGTATGCGGCGGGCAAGTCGGGCTTGCTTCATGCTCCGACGGGACAGGGTAAGACGCTGGCCGTCTGGCTCGGTCCGGTGGCGGAGGCGCTGAGGGAGAAGCCCTTGCCGAAGGCCTGCACCGTGCTGTGGCTGACACCGCTGCGGGCGCTGGCCCAGGACACACTACGCGCGCTGCGGGAACCTCTGGAGATCTTGGCACCGCAGTTGCAGGTGGAGGCGCGCACCGGCGATACCTCCGCCGCGGTACGGGCGCGTTTGCGGAAGACTCTCCCCTTCGGACTGGTGACCACGCCGGAGAGCCTGTCGCTGATGCTGACCCACGACGACACCCGGGAAAAGCTGTCCGGGCTGAAGGCGGTGATCGTGGACGAATGGCACGAGCTGCTCGGGTCCAAGCGAGGGGTGCAGGCGGAGCTTTGCCTGGCTCGGCTCAGGGCGTGGTTCCCGAAACTGCGGGTGTGGGGACTTTCGGCGACCCTGGGAAATCTGGACGAAGCGCGGGAAGTCTTGCTGGGCTCGGCGTCCGAGGGAGCGCTGACGATCTCGGCGGACCTCAAGAAGGAGATCAAGGTGGACACGATCATCCCGAAGGAGATCGACCGCTTCCCGTGGTCGGGCCACATCGGCACCCGGCTCGCGCCCCAGGTCCTGCGGGAGCTCGACAAGGCACGGACGACGCTGGTCTTCACCAACACCCGCTCGCAGACGGAGATCTGGTGCCAGGAGCTGCTCTCGCTGCGGCCCGAATGGCAGGACCGGATCGCGATGCACCACGGTTCGCTCGATCCGGCGGAGCGGGCGAAGGTGGAACAGGGCCTGCGGGACGGGTCGCTGCGCTGCGTGGTCTGCACTTCC
>CAMLOZ010000435.1 GCA_946481625.1 uncultured Haloferula sp.
GTTGTTATTTCCCTCACCATGGCTTCGTCTTCTACGATCAGGCGGGCAAGCCGGTGGCGGAGCTCAGCCCTTGCTTCCTCTGCGGCGTGGGCCGCGCGGAGCCGGGCAACAAGAGCCTCACCACGTGGCGCTTCGAAGATCTAGCCAAGCTTGCCACCGAACTGAAGCTCCCCGTCTTCAAGGACTTCGACGATGCAGCCTCCTATTACCGCTCGAAGGTGGCACCGAAGCCCTAGCCCTTCCCCGTCTCACACCCGCACCCCTCCGCCCCCGCCTCCGGCCAGTACGGCTTGTCCTCATCGGCAAACTCATCCGTCCCGTACTTGTCGTGGTAGCGCACCCAGGCCATCGGGAAGTCCAGGTCGTCCTCGTCCCTGCCCTTCGGCACCAGATCGAGGATCTTGTAGGTGCTCATCACCTGCTCCACCCCGCGGCCATAGGACGAGTAGGTGTGGTAGATGTCGCCCTTCGCGTCCTTGTAAAAGACGCTGATGCCCGGCGCTTCCGTGCTGGGGAATTCCTGCATCTCGTAGTTGTACTCCACCTCGCCCGACGCCATCTCCTCCTCGGTGAAGGAAACATGGAAGTCGTGGTTGAAACCGCTGTCGTCCGACGACACCCACTCGAAGTGCCAGCCCATGCGGTTCTTGAACGCCTCGATCTTCGCCACCGGCGCGCGCGACACCGCCACCAGCGTGACATCCCGTGCCGCCAGGTGCGGTAGCGCGCCGTCGAAGTGATCGCACACATAGGAGCAACTCGGGCACCCCTCCTGCCACTCCGGCGCGAACATGAAGTGGTAGATCATCAGTTGCTTGCGCCCCTCGAAGAGACTCGCGAGCGAGACTTTCCCTCCCGGCGTGTCGAAGAGGTAGATCTTGTCCACCTTCACCCAGGGCAGGGCGCGGCGCTCCGCCGCCAGACGGTCGGACAAACGGGTGGCCTCCTTCTCCTTCTCCAGCAGCCGCTTGCGGGCCGCGGTCCATTCTTCCCGCGACACGACCGGGTGATCGCGCGCGGCATCTTTCGGTTCGGACAATGTGGCATTCGTGCTCATGACAGGATTCGGTTTGATCGGCCGACCCCGCGGGCACGGAATCAGCCGGTATCCATAGCACAACGAACGGCCCCGCGCATTCAGGACAGTCGTTTTCTTTTTTTCCGCGTCTGCCTCCCCGCGGCCACCGCCAAGAGTATCCCGCATTTTCACCTCCGCTCCACCGCAGTTTCACGGAAGGTGGTTAGATAGGGCCGAGATAGAGCACCGCGATGTCCCGCTCCCGGAACACCCCCTTTCCCGTAAAACCCCAATCATCCGCACCCACGGATCCAAACATGATCGGCCACCTCGTTCGCATCCCGGATAGCACCCGCGAGGCGCTTCTCCGCGATCCCCACCAGCTCCTGCCGCTGCTGCGGGAGAGACCCGCCCCTGCAGGTCCCGGCAAGCCCGCCGCCCGCCCGCTCCGGCAGGGACTCTTCACCCGCCTCTTCGGCAACCGGCAAGCGGGAGTCCCGACCCTCGCGCCGCCGGCGAAGCCGAAACCGCAACTGCCGCGCCGCCTGCCGCCGATCCCCATCGACGACCGCCTCGATCAGGACAAGGCCTGGCACGTCCATCACTTCCTGCTCACCGGCAGCGATTGGGAAGGCCCCTTCCCCTCCAGCTTCATCCTCAACGGCGGCAAGACCCTCGGCGACGTGAACGTGGGCCACGGCCCCGCGCGTTGCTTCCACCCGCAGGAGGTCGAAGCGATCGCCGCTCATGTCACGCGCTACGATGAGGCGAGCTTGCGCGCGCGCTTCGATCCGGAGCTGATGGCATACCTCGAGATCTATCCGAACATCTGGGACCGCGGCTACGACCTGGATGGAAAGTGGGAATACTTCAGCGTGAGCTTCGCGGACATGCAGATCTTCCTCCATGAAGCCGCGGCCCGGAAGATGGCGCTGCTGGTGTACGTCGGCTGATGAAGGACCCCATCGCGGTTCCTCCCCTTGGCGCATGCGCCAAATGCGCCAGCCGTAAGGAGCGACGACACTCCTGTCGTCGGGGTGGGCGTGTTCATCGCGGACAGGAGCGTCCCCACTCCTTGGAGCTGGCACCCGAAGCCCGGCTTGAAAGGCGGGCACTTCTCCGCAACCTCTGTTCAATCAACCGACCATCATGAAGAAGAAGCGCGCCCTCCTCCTCTTCGGCAGCCTCGCCGTCCTCGTGCTCGGCTACATCGCCTGGTGCGCGCGCCCGATGTATCTCTCCGTGCCCGTTCCGGAACTACTAGAACTCCCGGAGGACGTGCGGGAAGATGCGAGGTCGGTGATCGTGAAGCACGGCTTGAGCCGCCCCGATTCCTTCCGGTTCCGCGAATTCGTCGGGCTCCTCGCAAAGCCCTATGATATCGATCCAGGCGAGATTCAGGTCGCCGGCCATTCGCACATGCTCACCGTCACGAGGAAAAGACCGGGTGCGCGCGATCACCAATTGCCGGTCTGTTTCTTCCGCTTCGGCAACGGTCCCTGGAAGCTGATGTGCTGCCTCCAGCATGATGGCACGCTCCACCCGGAGCGGCCCTTGGAATCAATTACCTCGCGCCCCGCGGAGTAGTCCCGCCGCGCTTCCCGAAAACCAAATGCCCTCCCCCGGCAAGCTCAAGTATCTCCCCTTCCCGCTCTTCGCCCTGCTCGCCATCGCGCCCATCCTGCTGGCCGTGGGAGCGATCTGATCGGGGAACTCATGGGATACGAGATGCACGGCGAGCAAGTGATGCTCGAAGACGAGCCGTCCTACCGCGGCCTCCGCAAGCTCTGGAAAGACATCCGCGACTTCACTGCCGGACTCATTCCCGCAAGGGGCGTGCCCTGCACGGCAGAACTGAAGTTGCAGTTCCCCGATTGAGACGTCCGCCTCGTCGTGAATTGCACGTCTCACGCTTTCCTTGATATCAAACCGCGCTAAGATTTCCGCCTTTACCGGAACTCGCCTTCGCGGGCATCCTGCGGTCGCTGCCCTTCCCCGATGGCCCGACCCTTCCCATCCGTCCTGCGTCTCACCGTGCTCCTTCCGCTTCTCGGCACGGAACTCCACGCCCAGGCACCGCTCATCCCGAACCCCGGATTCGAGACCGATTCCTTCGCCATCGCGCCCGGCCACGCCGATGCCAACGGCGGCGCGATCAGCGGCTGGGCCTACACCGGCAGCACCGGCCTGAGCCCTGTTGCCGGTGAGACCTCCCTCGCGAACAACGGCGCGATCCCGCAGGGCAGCCGCGTCGCCTTCCTCCAGGGCGGACCCACCGCCGCCACTCTTTCCACGATCGTCACCGGCCTCACCCCCGGCGGCAGCTACACGGTGAGCTTCCGCGCGAACTGCCGGGACTTCGAAGGCAGCGCCCCTGCCCCGTCGTGGTCGCTGAATGGCGCGCCATTCGCCGCCTTCGACGCAAAGGCGCCGGTCGGCGCAGCCCATCCCTATCGGAGGATCGCCGGCACCTTCACCGCCACCTCCAGCACCGCCGCACTGGTGGTGAAGAACGATGCCGTGTCCACGGCAAGCGCGCTGCTGCTCGATGACTTCACCATCGCCACGGGCGAGACATCCGGCTGGCAGATGCATCCGTGGACCGATGACGCGAGCACGGGCTACGATCCCGCGCACACCCTGTGGATTCTGGGAGCGATGTGGATGACGTATCCCTTCATTCCCATTCACGGACCCTTCATCGGCGATCATTGGGGCAAGCTCGCCGCGGGCGGCTATTTCAGTGTCCTCGAAGACTACAACGAAATCCTCGAAAAAATCTACGCGTCGCCGGAGCCGCCGCCCCCCATCACCTACGAACTCGCCGTCGCCTATTGTCGAGGCTTCGAGCCGGTAACCATCACGCTGACCGGTCTCATCCCCGGCAAACGCTATCGTGCCACCTTCTTCGGCAGCAGCCCTTATGACGGGCAGTCGGAGCGATTCACCTTCTCGGACGCCGCGGGCAGCTTCGCCATCGACCAGAACCGCTATGGCCCGGGCAAAAGC
>CAMLOZ010000436.1 GCA_946481625.1 uncultured Haloferula sp.
CGACCATAAATACCACCCGTGGCCACGTCAATTTGAAAACTACGCTAGATTTAGTAGATCGCTGCGAATGGTCGGCGATTCCGTAGGGATATTTCAAGATTATCCGGGCGATGCCTCATGCCCCGCCGTCGAATCACAAAAATGCCCGCCATCATTCGATAGCGGGCATGGTCGCGGGAGGCGAAGGATGCAATGCGGATTACTTCAAATCCGCCGGCTTCACTCCCGGCTTGAACTTGTCGAAGCCGAAGGCGGACGGCTCGAACTTGCCAACCGGTGCCGAATCCAGCTTCGCAGGCACTTCCAGACCCGTGCCCCAGTAAACGGCATTCACCACGAAGCGCCCCAGACCCGGCGAAACGAAATCGGTTGCGGCACCCATGGTGGTGCAGATCACCTTCTGCGTTTTGCCGCCATCGAGCTTGCGCTCGCGCACCCATGCCACCGGCATCATTGGATCGTTCTTCTTGCCCTCGACCGCCTTGTCTCCCGGCTTCATGCCTTCAAGCACCTGACCGCGGAGCAACACCGTCGCATCCTCGGGAAGTTTGGTCACGCCATACACATCGGTCGGTCCCCACACGTCGCTCACGCCACGCAGCAAGGGATGGCTTTTGTTCGCCTCCTCGATCACCCCGCGCGTGCTTTCCTTGCCATGGTCGCCATGGTGGTTGATCCAGGTCTCGCCCAGGATCTTCTTCCCGAAGCCGCCATCCGAATTGAAGGACCAGGAAGCATACGGGCTGTCCTTCTTCCTTGAGTAATTGAAAGCATGGGTCGAGGTCCGCATCCCCAGCAGCGGCTTGCCCGCTTCCACGTAGTCCACGATGTGCTTCATCTCCGGGTCCGGCAGCTCGCGGAAGCGCAGGCCCAGGATCAGGAAGTCCGCCGAGTCGATCGCCGCCACCCCCGGGATATTGGTCTGCTCCTTCGGATTGATCGCCCCAGACGCCGGGTCGATCGCGAATAGCACGGTGCATTTGAAGCCGTGCTTCTCCGCCAGCAGCTTGCCCAGCATCGGCATGGTCTCTTCCGAGCGGTACTCCTCGTCGCCGCTCACCAGCACCACGTGCTTGCCCTTGCCGGGACCTTTCTTTCCTTCGAATACCAGCCACGGATCGTCGGCGAGGGCGGTCAGTGTGAGGGCGAGCGGAACCAAGGTACGCAGGAAGGTTTTCATGAGTTTTCGGAATACCGCGCAGCCAAGCGCCTTCTTGCCGGGCACGCAAGGACTCCGGGGAAAAACAAAGAAAAAACCGAAAAACCAAACAAGTCTTCAGGGCCAACTCACCGTCGCCCACACCGGAAAGTGGTCGGACGGACGTTCCTCGATCTTCGGATGCCGCTGGATCCCGGTCGCCTCGACCTTCGCCCCGTGCGAGACGAGGATGTGGTCGATCCGCGGCCAAGCCTCCTGCAGATCGCGCCAGAGATGTAGGGTTTGCTGGCTCTTCCCGCCCGGCGGCACCTTCACGCGGAAGACATCCGTGAACGGACTCTTCAACGGCTTCACCGCTGCTCCCGACAAATTCACCGCCTTCCCCGTGAAATACCCGAAGGCGGGGTTCGCATCCGCCGCGTTGAAATCCCCGAGCAGCACCACCGGCTCGTCCGGGTTGGCCCGCGCGTTGATCCGCTCCGAAATCAGCACCGCCGCCTTCTCGCGGGAAGGCTGGTTGCGGTGGTCCCAGTGCGTGTTGAAAACGTAGAAGCCTTTCGCACTCGCCCGGTCGATCAGCCGCATCCAGGTCACCACCCGGGGATAGCTGTTGCCCCAGGTCATCGAGCCCGGCTTGTCGGGATAATCGGAGAGCCAGAAGGTGCCCTGGTCCGTGATGTCCCGCTCGAAGCGGTCGCGGCGGTATAAAATCGCCGCATACTCGCCCTGACGCTTTCCGTCGTCCCGTCCCACCCCGTGGAACCCGTAGTCCGGCAGCGATGCCTGCAAATCGGCGCACTGGCCGTGAAGCGCCTCCTGCAGGCCCATCACGTCGGCATTCATGCCGCGGATGGTCTTCGTCACCCGGCCGATGCGGTTCGGCCACGCCCGCCAACCTTGGTCGCCGTTGCCTTCGTAACGGATGTTGAAGGTGGCGAGCGTCAAACGCAACTGTCCGTCCTCCGCCACGCTCACCGCCTTGCGCGGCTTTTCCTTGTGGCAGCTTGCCGCAAATAGCAGGCAAGCCCCTCCGGTCAAACCGATGATGGTTCTTCTCGCCGCCGTCATTCGGGAAATCATCTCGCTAGACACCCGGATCGATGCTCCTGCGCGTCCCCGCAAGGACTTTCGCAATGCCGCCACCGCACCGGCTTCACCGGGATAAGCGCCGCCGACAGCTCCGCTTGTTCCTTCTTCCTCGCTCCGCTGTTCCGCAGGTTTGCGGTTGGTCACTTCGGCCAGATGCCAGCCCGGCTTCGTGCGGACCCATCCCGGGACGATTCACGGCCATCGCGAAAGCAGGGGCGGCGAAGTCAGGGCAGGGGAGGCGGCGCAGACCTCCTACGTAATGCCCCAGCGATACATTCCTAGAAGGCCTCGATCATCGTCGGCCGATAGATCGTGGACCGGTCCCACATCCACCAGAAGAAGCCACCGACCACGGCAGTCATTAGAAGAGCCACCGCAATCCGTTGTCCGGCCTTCTCGCTCGTCTCGTCGCGATTCGCTTCGCGAATCGCCCAAACCAAGCCGGCGGCCGGTAGGATCAAGAAAATATAACCCCAGTCGCGCAGCCACATCGCGACGGCCGGGGCGGGGCGATAGTTGAACAGATCCGGACTCGTCGCAATACGGATCGCAAAGGTGCCAATCATCACAAACGCCGCCTGGAATGCAGCCAGTACGGTATAGACCCTGTGCTCGGGAAAGGACACATCCATCCCGACCCGTTATCAGAAATCGCTCCGCGAGGCAATCCGCCGGATGATCTCACCGCACCTCCACCGTGGCACCCGGGCGGATCAGCGTCGGAATCCGGATCGCATCCCAGTTCGCCAGGCGGATGCATCCCGCGCTGCGGGCGCGTCCGATCGTCTCCGGATCGGAGGTGCCGTGCAGGCCGATCCCCGGGCGGCTGAGGCCGTTCCAGATGATTCCCACCGGGCTGTTCGGACCGGGCGGGATGTTCAGCGCGTTGTTGCTGCGCTTGCCGGTATCCAGCAACGATTGGTCGTAGCGCCACACCGGGAGCTCGACGCTGTTGTTGAGCTTCCAAGTGCCGTAGTGGATGAACTGCGGCTTGCCCGGCGTGATGGGGAAGGAAGCCACCAGGGCGCGGTTGGCCACCGGCTTCGGCTTCACCAGCACCGGCTTGTCGGAAATCAATTCCTCCTCTTCCACTAGCAAGGCCGGCGGTGCTCCCTCGAAAATCCGCACCTGGTTCTTCTTCGTGTCCACCACCGCGTGGCGCTCGGACATCACCGGATCCGCCTCGTAGCGTTTGCCGCTGATTTCCTCGATCCGGAACGGCTTCACGTTCGGCACGATCAGTGTCTCACCCGGCTTCACGCTCCAGGTGCTCTTCGCGCCGTTGATCTCCAGCACGAACTCGACATCCGTATGATAGCGCTCCGACATGAATTCGGCGATGCTGCGGTAGCTCATCCGTTTGGCCTGTGCCTGCAGCGCCTTCTTGTGCGAAAGTCCCGTGTTCACCCACTTCGGAGCCACTTCCGGCACCACCGCCTTGGCAAAGGGATGGGGCACCGCCTTGCGCGCCGCCTCCATCACCGGTCCCAGATCGCCGGGCGCATGGCCGTGCACCTCGTTCCACGAATCGACCGCTTGCACCGTGAAACGCCCCGGCTTGGCGTCGATGACGCCCGGGCCGAAATTCGATTGATCGAGGAAAATCTGCAGCCGCACCGCATCCTCCCCCGTCGGCAGGTTTGCGATGTCCGGTGCGTCCGTCTTCACGTTCGTCTTCGGCAGCGGCACCTTCACCGTGCCCGGGGCGAGGGGAGTGATCTCCGCCGCCGGGGCTGGGGGCGCGACCGGTTCGACCGGAAGCGCATCGGTTTTT
>CAMLOZ010000437.1 GCA_946481625.1 uncultured Haloferula sp.
CCGCAGGGTCGTCTCGCCTTATCGCTCCATTTTCAAGGGCACCTCTCCACCGGGAAACTTCACCGTCATTTCCAAGGTTCCGCCTAAAGCGGTGATGATGGCCGAAAGCGTGTCGAGATGAAGATCCTGCCGACGCTCAACTTTCGATACGGCCGCTTGTTGGATGCCTAGGCGGGCGGCGAGTTCGGTTTGAGATAACCCCCGGACCTCGCGCAGATCGCGGAGACCGATAAAGCCCACCTTGCCGTCATCGATCAACTGTTCAACCCGGCGTAGTAACATCGCCGTGTCCGCATAGCGTTCCGGGGGGAGCTCGCCGAGTGCGGACTCTTCCGGCGCGGGATGCAAGCCGAAGCCGGAACCTGGTTCCCAGTGAACCGTGAAACTTCCGTTGCGATGGCCGATATCCATCCACCAGTCACCCGCCCGGTCACCGCCCTTTTCAAGCGAGAGGTTCACGCCGGGGTGCATGGTTTCCAGAGCTTCCGTGAACTGTCGCACAGGAGCCGGGATCCGCCTTTCAGAACATTCCATGCGTGGAATATTGAATGGGGCGCGCGCATCCGCAAGTCTTATTCAAAATCCGGCACGCCGCGGCCATCTGCCCCGGGTTTGTCGAGTTCCGTGCGTTCGCCAATGATCGCGGCCATGCCATCTTTAAATCCCCTGACGAAGACCCGGATCACAATTGCCCCGTTTTCTGCGACGAGAGTGTAGTGGCCGGTGTGGCGGTATCGCCTGAGCGAAGGAGTTCCATCTACCACACGTTCCATTAGGGCCACCGGAGGATAGAGTCGGCCTGGATGAAAGGGATCATGCGGAACTCCACTGTGCCGGTCTTCAATCTCACGAAAGATACGATCCATCAGCGCGAGTGCTTCTTCGCGGTTTTGCGCCGGTGGAGCGTCATTGATTCCGGCGAGGATCAGTTTAACCCGCTCATGCTTCGGTATTGCTTCAGGCTTTGATGGTGGTTGAGGCGGTGAGGTCATGCCCTTTAAGAAAGCGATGGAGACCCTATGGCGGATTAATCATTACAATACAAATCATTATTTGTAAAATAATGATTGCCACATCCTAATGCTCAGATGACAACAGCCTTTTCTCCGGCAGGGTGCTGCCATCCTGCCAGGAACCACCCACGAGAATCTGGCGGAAAATCTTCGGGACGCCGCGCACGCCTTCGTTGATGAGGGAAGCGAGCATGAGCATGGCGACGCGGCCGGTTTCCTCCGGTTCCTGGTCGATGCCGGCATCGGCGCGGGCATCGAGGACGGTGGTCACCGCGACGCCGACGTCCTCCGGCACGCGGATGCCCTGCTGGCGGAGGAGGCGCGGGATGCCGGGGATGTCCGTGTAGATGGCGTCCACCTCATGCCGAGCGATCCATGTGGCGATCTCGCGGCCCATCGCGGGATTCGCCTCGCCCGTTACCGAGAGGATCGGCACGCGGTCCTCTTCCGCTTGGGCCCGCTGGGCATAGAGGAAGCCGGCGGTGAAGAGGTGGCCGCGCTGCAAGGCCCGCTGCTCGTCGGTGACGAGGCCGATGCGGCGGTAGCCCCGCTTGAGGATCTCCGCGAAGGCGAGCCGGGTATTTGCCACCTGGTCGGAGGTGACGAGGTGGGTGCGGGGCTCGGGCACGGTGCGGCCGAAACGGACAACCGAATATTCATGCCAAGGAAAATCGCCCCAATCCGGCGCGGTGCCCTGCGGAGGCAGGAGCAGGCCGGTGATGCCGCGTGCGCCGAGGATCTCGTGGAGACGCTGGGGAGTGTATTGGGCACCGAAGCGGAATTCTTCCAGGCGGTAGCCGCATTGCTCCGCCGCCGCGCTGGCACCTTTCCAGTAGAGGTCGAACTCCTTGTGCTTGCGGAGATCGGCGGGGTCCGGCCAGGCATTGATCCACCCGATGCAGGCGGCCACGGGACGCTCGGACTTGGCCTTCCGGTACTGCGCCAGGGCGGCGAGCATGGGGTCAGGTCGATAGCCCAGTTCCTCGGCCAGCTTCTGCACCCGCTCCTGCATCGCCTTGGAAATGCGGGGATGGTTCCGCAAGGCGAGCGAGACGGTGACGTGGCTGACGCCGATGGCTTTGGCGATGTCCCGCAGGCTCACGCGGCGCGGTTCGGGCTCGGGATTCATGGAGGCGCGGGACGGTAGCCGTGGGACGGAGGCTTGTCGATGGATTGACACCCGGCGCCTGCAAGATGATGCCGGTTCAAGCCGATGCACCCGGTAGGCTCGTCATTCCATGTCGCGGAGCTCGCCGATGCTTTCCCACTTTCCGGGGCCGGCGGACATGAAGAGGCGGTGCGGCAGGGGTTCATCCTTGTCGGGGATGAAGAGGCGCATGCGCTCGTCGCGGGTGTTGATGAGTTCGGTGCCGGAGATGGTGCGGTAGCGGATGCGCTTGCCGATGCGGAATTCGTTTTGCTTTCCGGACGGCTGGGTTTCCAGCCAGAGGTCGGCGGTGCGGACCCACTTGCGCGGCCCGGGGTCATCGTGGGGATAGTCGAAGATGAAGCGCTGCGGGCTGTGGTCGATTTCATCCGGCGGCGGCTCCTTGAGATCGCGGAACGCGGGGTAGTCGCGCAGGGATGCGAAGTCCCGCATCTCCCCGAGATCGGGGACATTCGGGAAGCCTCGCTCGATGGCTTGCTGGAGGAGGTGGATCGCGCTGGCGGCATGGCGATCCGCACGGGCGCGGCGTTCCGCTCCGGGAAGATCTGCCCGCGCGAGATCGGCGGCGACGGCTTTTGCCACGATGACGGCGGCGGCGTGCGCTTCGTTCCAGCGACGCGCGCCGGTGTCGGGGATCTTCATCGCGTCCGCCACGGCGAGGTCTGTGTCGCCCTGCTCGATCGCGGTGTTGGCCATGGAATCGAGCCGCTCGCCGTGGAAGTTGTGGTCGTTCGGCGAGGGCGGGCGCAGCTCGTTGGCACGGAGATGGCAGGCGAGCGACTTCCGGTAGTATTCGCGTGCGGCGGCCCAGTCGCGGTTCTTGCGTTTCAGCGCGGCGAGGATGTCGAGCGAGACGCCCTCGCGTGCAGGGTGTTCGGGGATCTGCGGGAACTGCTCGGAAAGGCGGTGGTGGACGGCGATCGCCGCCCTGAGCTCCGGCTCGGCTTCCCAGCCGCGATCCAGGCGCAGCAGGCAAAGGCCGATCAGGGAGCGGGAGTTCGCCGCGTTCGAGGGATACTCGGGCACGGAGGGAAGTTCGGCGGCCAGGTGGTCGCTGTGGGAGACGGACTCGCGCAAGAAGACCAGCGCTTCCTCGTGGCGGTTCGCGAAGGTGAGGATATGGCCGAGATTCTGGGTGGTCGTGGCGAGAAGCTTGCGCTGTTCGTGGTCCCGCGGGTGATCTTTCACCCACTTGTCCTGCAGCTTCCTTGCGGTGTGGAACTCGGATTCCGCGGATGGGTCGCCGGTGTTGTGAAGGGCAAGCGCGAGATTCGAATACACGTAGGCCTGCTGCTTCCCATGCGCTTCATTGCCGGGGAAATCGGTGGTGAGACGGTTGCTTTCCGCGAGGGCCTCGCGCATCAACACGACCGCTTCCCGGTAATCCACGTCCTGAAGGGAGAGCATCGTGGCCAGATTCACCAGCAGCGTGACCAGGTGAATGCGGTTCTCCTCGTCCTGCGGGAAGTCCTGCACGAGACCGCGGACCGTTTCGACCGCGTGGCGCTGGGCATCGATCGCGGCGGCTGTGTCCTTGAGATCGCCGAGCGCGGCGGCGAGGTTGTTGTAGCCGGCCATGCGCGACCTGCGGTGCTGAGGCTCCGCGGGCTCGGCGGCGGCGAGTTGATCGACCATCGCGAGATGGCGGTGGAAGAGGGGCACGGCTTTCTCCCACTGGCCGAGTTCGTGATAGAGCAGGCCGAGGCGGTTGAGCGCCGCGGCGCATTCGGTGGTGGCCTTGCCTCCTGCGGAACCGGCCGCCGAGAGTTCCTCGTAGAAGGGCACGGCGCTTTCCAGGAGAGAGCGGCGGAGGTTCAGGAAGTCCGCTTCCTTCAGGCGG
>CAMLOZ010000438.1 GCA_946481625.1 uncultured Haloferula sp.
GGCCACCGACTCGCTGGCATTCGCGCGGAAGTTCTCGACTTCCCATTCGTCCAGAAGCCCGTCGCCGTCGCTATCGTTGGCGTTGATGACCTCGGCACCGGCATCGTGCAGGAATTCCCGCTCCTCGCTGGTGAGCGCGCCGTTCCAGATGCGGACTTCGTTGTAGCGCGCGTTGGCCGTGCTATCGTCGGTCCACTGCGAGCGGCCCAGCATGTTTGCCGCGTCGTTGAAGTCTGCGAGTTGGTTGGAGGTGCTGAAGCTTCCTTGGAGCACGCCGAGATCGGAACTGCCGGAAGGCATCGAATACCAGCTCACGAGGGTGGAACTGTTCGTGCCCGCGCCGGGCTCGATCGTCATCACGATGTGGAACTCGGTGCCGGTCGTGTAGGGTTGGTTTGTATTCGCGGCACCCTTGGTTTCGCCATCGACCCACTCCACCGTGTCGGTTGCCAGGTTGGTTCCCTGGGTCCAGGTCATCATGAGGTATTCCGTCGTGGCACTGCCGAAGTCGAAGATCCGCGACCAGTTCTGGACACTCTCCTGGGTGGCCCAGAGCTCGATGGTCACCGGTGTCTTGAGCCCCTGCAGGAGGTTGGTGCCAAGCTGCGCATAGGCGGAAGTCGCGCGGGCACCGCCGCCCAGAAGGAGGTTGGTGGACGAGAGCGTCGAGGTCCCGCCCGTGAGCGCATCGTTGTCCGGATCGATCACCTGCGCGGCGCTGGTACCCGCGGAATCCGCCAAGCTGCCGTTGAAACTCCAGCGGTTGCGGAGCTTGGCTTTCGCCGGCGTCCAGTCGGTGTCCACCGGATGCGAGTTCGCGAGGAACTCGTCGAGGTTCGTGAAGGTGTCGCTGTCGGCGTCATTCCCCGGTAGTACGGCGGTGGTGCCGAAGTAAACAAGCTCCCACGCATCCGCCATGCCGTCGCCCGTGCCGTCCTCTGTATCCGGGAAGGCGTTGCGGTCCACGGGTGAGGTCGCCGCCGCCTGCTCGCTGGCGTTGGTGGCATAATCGCCGTCCGCATCTCCGGTGCCGGTTTGGTTGAGGTTGCCGAAGTGGGAGAGCTCCCAACTGTCAGGCAACCCGTCCGCGTCGCCGTCGGCAGCGACCACGCTCAGCACGCCGGTGGCCTCGCTGAAGGCGTAGTTCCCGGTTGGCGAGAACCAGACGTTGTTCGACTCGACAAAGCCCGGGATGGTGAAGGTAGTGCCGAAATCCTCGGTGAGCGTGGCCGCATTGACCAGCGTCCAACTGTCGCCGGCCGTGCTGCTTGCCCCGCTCAGGTCGATGTCGAATGAGCCGTTGAAGGTTGCCGTGCCCGCGCCCGATATGGTGTTGTTCACTCCGTTCGCGCCGATGACGAACCTGAGGGAACTTCCGGGAGCCGCGGTGATACGTCCGTTGACCGTGATGTTGCCGGTATGGGTGTTCGTTCCGGAGATTGTCGTGCGGTAGGTGGCGGTGCCGCCGTTGAAGATCAGATCGCCGCTGCCCGAGATCGGTGCGGTGATGTTCACCGGGCCCTGTGTCGCGGAGATGCGGGATCCGGTCCCGGTCACGGCCAGCGTGCCCGCGAGCGTGAAGGTTTCGACGCTTCCTTGGAGGTGGTCGATCAGTCCGCCCGCAAGGATCAGGTTGTTTATGGTGATCACGTTCGATCCCAAGGTCTTGTAGGAAAGGGTGCCCGTGGAAGTACCGATCGTGAGCGAGTTTCCGGCGAAGGTGTAGGCGCCGGTGGTGGCCGGCGTGCGCAGCCTTTGGATGTTCACCACGTAGTCGTTCCCGGCGGAGGGAGCTGCTCCGTTGCTCCAATGTAGCGCGGTGTTGAAGGAACTGGTGTTGACCAGGTCCGCCGTGGTGAGCGTGACGGTCTCGCCATGGGCGAGCGCGATGAGGGCGATGGCAAGCCCCGGGGTAAGGCAGGTCTTCGGGATCATTGGGGTTCTCGGGTTGTCGGGCATGCGGGGGGAGCATGATCCCGGAGAAATGCGGGAGAGCTTGGGCTCTTCCCGGGCAAGTCAGCGGGCACCGTAGAACCGCATCCGCGGCGATATCAATGGTGGGCCACGCTTCTCCCACGCAATGGGGAGCCCGCCGCAGCCTAGTCGAACCCGCCCTCCCGATACTCGATCCGCCAGTATCTGCGCGTTTCTCCGGATGGCAGCGGGCCGCTGAAAACGAGATCGCCGCCGGTCCCGGACCGGGTCTCCATGATCTCCCAGTCCGTCAGGTTCGTGCTGCTCCAGAGGCGGTAGCTCCAACTCGGCTGCGAGGGACAAGCGATCTCGAAATCACTTCCGGTCTTCCTGAAGGAAGGCTGCGGGAGGTGGCCGAAGTAAGCCGCTGCATCCCACTCGAGGATGGAGAAGCGCGCCGCGGTGTTGGCGGGCGGCGAATATCCTTCGCCCGCCGAGGCTTGATACAGGAAGTGAAGCTGGCGCTCGCGGTCCCACAGTTCGTTGTCGATGATCGGCTCGTAGTTGCCGAGGTTCTCCGTGGAGAGGTCGAACCGGATCCAAACCAGCCGGTCCGGATCATCCGCCTTCGGCAAGCTATGGACGATCGTGAGACCGTTGCCGCCTTCGTTGTCCCGGTAGGCCACGATGATTCGTCCCACATCGTCGTGGACCACGATCGGCCGGGCGAGATTGCGCACGAAGTTCTCGTCGTACTTGGTGCCCGCCGGGTCGATCGTCCGGTTCGAGACCGCACGCGTCTGCCAGGTGCCGTTGTCGTGCCGGAAGGCGACCATGTACTGTCGGCGGTGATTGCCGGAGGTCGCCTCGGGAGCCCACCACGAGGCGATTACCGGATTGCCCGTTGCATCCAGGCACATGCTCGCCTGGTTGATCAGGCTGCTACCTTCGGGAATCGTGACGATGTGCTCCGCCGCGGTGGCCGGATCGCCGCTCTCGCCATCGCGGGATATTGGCAGTGCATACGCCGTGCCGCTTTGCCGTCGCCAGGTAAGCCCGGCATCGGTTGAACGGCCGAAGGCGAAGTTGTTGTTGGTTTGGTAGCCGTTCTCGTTGGCAGGGGAATCGCCGCCGACCGGTTCGTAACGCCAGCACCAGGTCAGCAGCAGGTCGTCCCCGTCGCCTCCGAGTTGGGGCATGTTCGGGTAGGCATTGTAGTTCGGGGTCCAGCCGGTGCCTTTGATGAAAGGAAGCTGGGTGCCGCCGCTGCGGTGAACGTTGTCCCAGGTCCGCGTCGCGGTATCGTAGCGGTTCAGGAAGGTATCCCCGTTCCCCGATGCCACCTCGCGGAAGAGGAAGAGGAGGTCGCCGTCCGGCAGCTTCAAGAACTGCGGGTAGGTGACGGTGTTCTCCCGGCCGGTCATGGTGGTGTCGGGCCCGAGCACGATCGGTGCGCTGCCGGTGACGGGAGTAGTACTACGCGAATAGTGGAACGCATCCCCGTGCATTCCCCAGGAAACGTGCATGTACCCCTCGCCATCGATCCCGTAGCTGATCACGTCGTGGCCGTCGGTGATGGTGTTCGCAGTGAATGTCGGGTGGCGGAAGACCTCCCACTCCGAGGAGCCGAGCGTGCGCCGGCCGATCCAGATGGTGTTGTTGAAGGCTGCCGCAGGGTCGTACTGATGACGGCCGTACCAGGTCACGAACTGTTGGCTGCCCACGGTCTTCAGCGAGGAACGCACGAAGGACACGGTGTTGATGGCTGAAGCGCCGGCGTAGCCGAACTCGCTGGTCGCGTGGTCGCCATCGTCAAGCGGCACGAGTTTCACCGCGGTTCCCGGAGGGCGGGATGCCGCATCGGCGGGATGGGTGCCGGCTTCGAGTTCCTGCAGGTTGCCCCGGCCGTCCCCATCCGGATCGGACCCCGCGTTGAAAGAGAGGGAAGCGAAATACTGGTTCTCCCATGCATCGGTCAGGCCGTCGCTATCGGTATCGGCGGAAGTGGATGCACGGTTGTTCGGAGCAGAACCGTTGGCGAGTTCCGTGGCGTTGCTCTCGCCGTCTCCATCGGGATCCCCCGGGGAAACCT
>CAMLOZ010000439.1 GCA_946481625.1 uncultured Haloferula sp.
CGAAAGAGGCCGGGCGTGTGGGCCCGGCCTCCTTGGAGAGACTAATTGGCAGACCGGCTCACGTGCTCGGCTTACGATAGGTGCCGTAGTAGTCGCCCTTCATGACCTCGCCTTCGGTGTCTTCGAGGTCCCAGGAGACCTTGAGCTGCATGGAGGGCTTGTGGCCGTCGAGGTCGAGTTCGACCGATTGGCCGTCCTTGGAAGGACGCACGGCCTTGATCTCGATCTTGTCGTGGTTGTTCGGGCGGGTCTCCTTCTCAAGCGCGAGCTTCTCGGCATCGCGGTCGGGCTTGTCCACGGAGAACTCGCCGGAGCCGTACTGCGGGCCGCGGACGTAGTTCCAGCGCTCGGCGCTGTAGCTTTCGAGGTCGGCGGCGAGTTCGGGATCGAGCGACTTCTCGAAATGGATCCGCACGCCGGTCTTGGTAAGCTCGACCTTGTCCGGGATGGAGAGACCGACGCCCTTGTTGTAGCGGATGCGCTGGAAGGAAGTTTCCGAGGCGGCATTCGTCTGCCAGCCGCGGAGGCCACAGACGTAGAGCGAGCCGTCCTCGTGGAAGCGGGCGCGCATCGCGGAGGAACCGAGGCTGACGGGCAGCTTCACCACGCCGCCCTGCATCGTGCCATCGGCAGCGGGGGACGGCAGGACGCGGTAGAGCGAGGACTGGCCGTAGGAGCAATGGATGAGCTCACCGGGCTTCAGGCCGAAGTCGATGCCCTGGGGCACCCACACCTGGGAACCGCCGGAATTATCGACGTCCATCGGCAGGTAGCAGAGCGGCTCGTGAAAGGGCTTCTTCACATCGTGCTTGCTGGGCTCGGTGCCGAGGAAGACGGGAGCCTGCTTGGGGGTGAAGTAGTTGATCTTGCAGCGCGGCTGCCACGTGCCTTCGTTTTCACCGGTGGTGATCTCGCCATTCGGTCCGACCGCGAGTCCGCCGGGCGCGCGCAGGCCGGTGGCGATCACCTGATACTTGGTGCCGTCCGGAGAGATCTTCAGGACCGTGCCGTGGTGCGGATAGATGGTGTCGAAGCCCCGACCGCCGCCGCGGACCGGGGAGGCCTTGCAGGTGTAGAAGTTGCCGGCCTTGTCGGTCTGGAGCTCGAAGGCGAACTCGTGGAAGTTCGGCGAGACGGTCTCCTCGCGGAAGAAGGACTCGAAGCGATCGGCCTCGCCGTCCTTGTTGAGGTCGTGCAGCTTGGTGATCTGGTCGCGGCCGTGGACCATCACGGTGCCATCCACGACCTTGAGGCCGAGCGGCTCGAAGAGTCCGGAGGCGAAGCGCTTCCAGGTGAACTTGCTCCAATCGCCCTTGAGGCCGGAGACGGTCCAGACATCGCCGTTCCAAGTGCAGATCGCCGCGGTGTCCTCGTCGATGAAGTCGAAGCCGCTGAAGCGGATGTTCGACTTCCACGGGTTGTTGTCCGGCACGCCGATGGTGTCGGTGACCCAGGCGGCCTTCTTGTCGGAGGACGTGTTGCCGCTGGTGGTGACGGTCTCCTTCCAGATGCCTTCGCCGCCCTTGGTGTGCTTGGCGAGATCGACGGGCTCGGCCGGAGTGGCCTTGCCTCCCTTGGCGTAGGTGATGGTGAAGGTGAGCGGCGCGGCGGCGGCGGAGATCTTCGCGACCAGACCGTCCTTGCTCTTCGCGAGGGTCGGGCCCTTGCCGCCGATCGCGACGGACACGCCGCCCTTCAGTTCGGCTTCGGTCCCGCCCGCGGTGAGGATGTCATCCGGTCCGGCGACGATGAAGCTGAGCGCGCTCTTGTGAGGGGCGACCTGGAACTGCCGGGTCACGCCGCTCGGAGCGGACTCGAGGGACTCGTAAACCAGCGCGCCGAGCACCTCGTAGGCGAAGACGATCTTCTTGCCGTCGCGGTAGTAGCCCTTGAACTTCGCGTGTTCGAGGTTGCCCCAGCCGTGGAGCTCCTTCGAGCGCTTGTCGGCGAAGTTCCCGGAGGCATCCGCCCAGCCGGGACCGGCGGGGGTGTTGAAGAAGGCGTGGTCGCCTTCGTTGGCGATCCGCACGAGCTTGCCGTGGTCGCCGGTCCAGGGGGTGCCGCCCCAGTGGACGCCACCCTTGTAGGCGGAAACGACGCGCAGGGTCTCGGTATCGAAGAGCACCCGGACGTCGCCGCCGAGATCAACGAGAATGCCCTTCACCGCGGCGGGCTGTTCCTTGCCATCGATGGTGGCGGCGAAGGTGTTGCTCCATGCGGGGCCGATTTTCATCTCCTCGAACCACTTCTGCCCGTAGGCGGGTAAGGCGGTGGCGAGGGCTAGGGTCGTGAGGATGGTGCGCATGGGAGCGTGGTTCATGGGATTCGATGGCAACGGGGCGTGCCTTATACGCCCAAGGGAGGGGGGGAGGTTTACACAAAATCGTGTCTGTTTTACTGGTGGGTCGCGGTTGAAAAATGGGCCAAGCGTTTGAAATATGGCCGCTCAAGACACAGGAAAGAGCGGCGGAATTCCTCCTTTGTGATTTCCTAACAAGCATGTTGGCTTGGAAATACCGCATCCTCCTCGCTGCCGGGACGCTGGGAGGGGCCATCTGGCTGGGCTACAGCGCCGAGCGCCACGTGATGGACGCCGCGGGAAACAAGCCGGTGACGCTGCAATCGGTGGTGCGGCGGGCGATGGCCCCGAAGTCCCGGACCGAGCGGATCGACAAGCTCAACGCGATCCGCCACACCGCCGGGCGCAGCCAGCCCACGCCCCGGGAAAGCGCGGAGTGCTGGGAAATCATCTGCGGTTTCTCCCCCGATGACGTGAAGGCCGCTCTGGCCGAGATCCCGCAGACGCCCTCCCGGGCCGTCAACGAGATGCTGACCGGCATGCTCTTCTTCCGCTGGGGCCAAATGGACCCGGAGACCGCGGCGCGGGAGGCGACGCAGCCGCCCTATGCGGAGAAATATGTGGCGATCCTCTCCGTCGCCACGGCATGGGCGGACCGGGACCCGGAGGCCGCCCTGCGCTGGGCCGCCACCGTCGAGTCACGGCTGGCGAAGAACATGGTCGGGAATGCCGCGGGCAGGATGCTGGCCCTGCGCAACCCCGAGGATGCAGTGAAGATCTTCGCGGAGTTCCCGGGGGCGAAGAACGGGGTGATCGCCACGCTTGCCCGGGAGGCGAGCGGAACCGCGGAGGCCCGGCGGAAACTCATCTCCCGACTCGCCGCGCTGCCCGATCCCTCGCCGCTGAAGCAGTACCTGCAGCAACTGGGTTGGACCCTCGTTTACAACGACCCGGAGGCGGCGCAGTCGTTGATCGGTGAGGTCGAGCAGGCGGGGCTCTCCCCGGAAGATATCGCCCAGGTCCGGTCAAGCGTTCTGAGTTACCAGCGGCGTAACGCGGCGGAGAAGACGGCCGATTGGATGCAGCAGCTCGACTCCAAGGCGACACCGCAGGAACAGCAGTCGCACTTCTCCCAGTGGGCCGTGAATGAACCGGAGAAGGCTGCCGCCTGGGCTTCGCAGAAAGGCCGGACGGATCTCGTTGCCGAGGTCGTGAAGAAGAACTCCATCAACCTGCTGCGATCGAACTGGCAGCCCGACGTCCAGGAGTCCTCGAGCAGCCCTTGGGTGAAGGGCGTCCTGGTTCAGTACGAGACCTGGCGGAAGCTCGACGCCACCGCCGCCGAGGCTTGGCTGCAGACCATGCCCACCGACATCCGCAAGCACCTGTCCCAAGATCATGCCACGCGCTAAGACCCTGCTCAAATGCGGCCTGATGCTCGCTTTCCTGATCCTGCTCGGGATCGGTGGCAAGCTGGCGGGCAAGCACCTCGCTCGCTCGGGGATTCTCCATCGCAGCACGTCCGCGGCGAAGGCGGCGGCGGGGAGTGCGGGGCCGAAGGCGAGGGGCAGCACGGAACCCGTGCGCGCCGATCTGGTGGCCACCAGCCTCCGCCGTCTCGAAGCGCTCGCGGCGGGGAGCCCCAACCTGCAGGTCGATTGGGAGGCGCAAGCACAGATGGACGCG
>CAMLOZ010000440.1 GCA_946481625.1 uncultured Haloferula sp.
ATTCTCGACCGATACACCCTCGCCCAGGTTGTCGAAGTGACGCTCCGCAAGATGCGCCGCGACGGCATCGCCCCGCCTTTCTCCACCTTGGCCGGTGCGAAGGCCGGAGCCGCGCCGATGCGCGGCAAAGCCGACCCCGCCGATGGCTTTCTGGTGGGTCTGTCCCAACTTGCCACCGCCCCGAGCGATGAATCAGAAATCCAATGAACGAGCGGCTGCCGCTCCGCCATCCGAGGCCGATTGGCTCGAAGTGGTGCGGCGGAACGTGTCGGGCCTCCGCTACGGCTCCGTCCAGATCATCGTCCATGAAGGACGCGTGACACAGATCGAGAGCTTGGAGAAAACCCGCTTCCCCGCGAACCGCGAGGAGCCCGGTTCTTCTAACAGATAATCCCTTCACCATCGCGGGCCCTTCGGAGCCCGCCTCGAACCCCTTCGAACGAAGAGACCGACCGGACTACCGGAGGACCTCGGAGAACGGACCCGCGGAAGCTGCCATGCAGCCATCCGTACCGTTCCTCCCGGCCCCGGCCCCGCGGTCTCTTTTTTCGTCTCCCGACCAAGCCTACCGCACGAACGGGGGCGCACACCGATTCCTGCACACGTCCCACCGGACTCCCGGAGACGGATGCCTGCAGAAAGAAATGAAGACCAAACGATACCAAAGCAACCGACATCACGCCTTCCTCCTCGCGCTTCTCACGACGGTGCCCGGAGCCGCCTTCGCATTCGATCCCTTCGACACGCCATCGGCGGAAGAGACCGCCTCGTTCGAGGCGCTGTGGAGAGCCTTCACGCTCTACAAAAACGACGGGAATCCGATCCTGCAGGAGTTCAAGCTGCGCGGCAGGTACCAGGGCCAGTACTATTGGCTCGATAGCAACCAAGGCGATGTCGATGCATGGGAGGACCGTCGCTCGCGCTTCGGCTTCGATGCCAAGCTCCTCGAGAAGAAGCTGGAAGTCCGTCTCGATTTCCAGAGCAACGACAGCTTCGAGGATACCTATGATCGCTTGGTCGATGCCTACCTCCGCTGGAAGCCGGACGATTCTCTCTCGATCACGCTCGGGAGGACCAAACCTCTGATCGGGTACTACGACTTCCTGCAATCGACGAACGCGCAGCCCACCTTCGAACGCTCGCAGATCTTCAACCAGCTCCGGGTTGACCGCACCACGGCTCTGACCTTCGAGGGCAAGGCCGGCGGCTTCACCTGGCAAACGGGTGCCTACTCGAACGACACGGATCGCGAGTTCGGAACCTTCGGTGGTGCCTATAGCTACGGTGCCGGCATCGGCTACGACGCGAAGGAACGCTTCGGCTGGACGCGCGCGGATTTCCGCCTCGACTGGCTCCATAGCGACCACGACGAGGACGACCAGATCCTGGATCGCTACGACGATATCGTTTCCGCCACCTTCTGGGGGCAGGAGGGATCCTGGGGTTTCGTCGCGGAAGGATTCCACGCCACCGGCGGCCAAGGCCGTGACGAGGATGTCTTCGGCTTCTTCCTCCAGTCCACCTACGATCTTGTCCCGAAGCGGCTCCAACTCGTCGGCCGCTATTCCTTCGCCACGGGGGACGGCCCGGACAGCGTGCGCCGGCAGACCCGCTATGAGAGTGAAGCACCTGCCCTGACAGGAAGCGGCCGCGGCGATGAATACCACGCCCTCTACCTCGGCACGCAGTACTTCATCCACGGCGACAAGCTGAAGCTCCTGGCCGGTGCCGAGTACGCCACCCTCGATGGCGGCGGCAACGGCGGTGATCTCGACGGCCTCACGTGGCTGACGGGTGTCCGCTTCTCCTTCTGACCTCACATCATACGGAACTCACGTGAATCTAGTAGAAACCATGAAAGCACGAAACCTCGTTCCCCTCGCACTCGCCGCCTTGCTCGCGTTGCCGGGATGCAGCGGCAAGAAATCCGGTTCCGCAGGTGGCGGCATCGAACTGCAGAACGTCTCCTACGATCCCACCCGCGAATTTTACGAAGAGGTGAACGCCGCTTTCGCCAGGAATTGGGAAGCGGACGGCAAGGGCAAGATCACCATCACCCAATCCCACGGGGGCTCCGGCAAGCAGGCCCGCGCGGTCATCGACGGCCAGCCGGCCGACGTGGTCACGCTGGCGCTCGCCGGGGATATCGATGTCATCGCCCGCGAGGCCAAACTGCTCCCGGACGATTGGCAGGCCAAGCTTCCCGACAACAGCTCGCCCTACACCTCCACCATCGTCTTCGTCGTCCGCAAGGGCAATCCGAAGGGGATCAAGGATTGGGGCGATCTGGTGAAGGAGGGCATCCAGGTCATCACGCCGAACCCGAAGACCTCCGGCGGTGCCCGCTGGAACTACCTCGCCGCCTGGGCTTGGGCGGAGAAGCAGTACGGCGGAGACCCGGCGAAGGCCCTCGACTACATCAAGGCGCTCTTCAAGAACGTGCCCGTCCTCGATACCGGTGCCCGCGGTTCCACCACCACCTTCGCTCAGCGCAAGATCGGGGATGTCTTCCTCTCCTGGGAGAACGAGGCCTACCTGATCGAAAAGGAGTTCCCCGGGGAAACCGAGATCATCTACCCTTCGCTCAGCATTCTCGCCGAACCGCCTGTCGCGGTGGTCGAGAAGAATGCGGCCAAGGACAAGGTGGCTGAAGCGGCCAAGGCCTATCTGGAGTTCCTCTACACCGACGAAGCCCAGGACCTCGCCGGCAAGAACTTCTATCGTCCTCGCAAGGCGGAGATCCTCGCGAAGTACAGCTCCAGGCTGCCGGGAATCCCGCTCGTCACCGTGGACAAGGACTTCGGCGGCTGGGCCAAGGCGCAGAAGACTCACTTCGACGACGGCGGAACCTTCGACCAAGCCTATCAAGCGAAGTGATCCTTCAAGGAGCGCCGGCGTCCCGCCGGCATTCCTAACAACCCTCCAAGCCGGCGGGACGCCGGCGCTCCTTGATCGCAATGGCAAAACAACGCGTCATTCCCGGCTACGGCCTCTCGATGGGTATCACCATCACCTGGCTGAGCGTCATCATCCTGATCCCGCTGGCCGCCTTGTTCCTCAAGGCGGCCGGTCTGGGGCCGGGCGAGTGGCGGAATATCCTCACCTCGCCGCGGGTGATCGCGGCCGCCAGGTTGACCTTCGGTGCCAGCGCCGCGGCTGCCGGCGTGAGTGTCGTGCTCGGCTTGCTCGTTGCCTGGGTGCTGGTTCGCTATCGGTTCCCCGGGAGGAAGATCCTCGACGCGATCGTGGATCTTCCCTTCGCCCTGCCCACCGCGGTGGCGGGCATCACGCTCACCGCGATCTACGCGCCGAACGGCTGGATCGGGAAGTATCTCGATGCCTGGGGCATCAAGGGCGCCTACTCTCCCCTCGGCGTCTTCATCGCCCTCACCTTCATCGGCTTTCCCTTCGTGGTCAGGACGGTGCAGCCCGTGATGGAGGACCTCGGCAGCGAGCTCGAGGAAGCCGCTGCGAGCCTCGGTGCCAGCCGCTGGACCACCTTCCGCCGCGTGATCTTTCCCGTATTGGCTCCCGCGCTGATCACCGGCTTCACCTTGGCTTTCGCCCGCGCCATCGGGGAATACGGCTCGGTCATCTTCGTCTCGGGCAACCTGCCGATGAAGACGGAGATCCTCCCGCTGCTCATCGTCGCGCAGTTGGAGCAGTTCAAGTACGAGGCCGCCGCGGTGATCGCCTCCGGCATGCTGATCGTCTCCTTAGGCCTGCTCTTCCTCATCAACCTCCTCCAACGCCACCTGAACTGGCAGACCCGCTGAACCGATGGCCCACCGTCCCGTCATCACCGAATCGGCACCCGTGCGATGGCTTCTCATCGGCCTCGCCTTCGCGGTCCTGCAGTTCGCGGGACCGCGCGCCACGCGCTGGGCCTGGCTGCCGGCCGGCGTTCTGGTGGCGGGCCTGCTGTTCTTCCCGGGCGGCGAGGAATTCTGGCGTCGCCTGCACGGTCTCACCACCGAAAA
>CAMLOZ010000441.1 GCA_946481625.1 uncultured Haloferula sp.
GTGGCGTTCGCCGTGGGGGCGTACGACGCCGGGCGGGCGCTCGTGCTCGACCCGCTCGTCTGGTCCACGTTCCTCGGGGGGCCGGGAAGCGACCACACCGGCGCCGTGGCCGTAGGCGCTGACGGGGCCACCACCATCGCCGGGGCCTCCAGACCGCCGGTCCACACCAGCGTCCGGTAGCCCATGCGGCGGGCCGACATGCAGAACATCCGGCCGAGTTGGCCGCCGCCGAGGATGCCGAGCACGGCGCCCGGCGGGATGACTGGAGATGATTTCACGAGTTCTATGCGAAACGGGGGAGGGGGGAATACACGGCTCCCGCGGAAAAGGGAATACCTGTTCCGGCAATTTCCCTTCAGCCCGGTTCCGGTAGTTCCGCGGCTTTTACCGTCTCGTTTTGCTTCTTCCGGAAGGCCTGCAGCTTTTCCAACAACACGGCATCTTCTCCGGCCAGCATCGCCACGGCGAAAAGCCCGGCATTGATCGCGCCCGCCTTGCCGATCGCGAAGGTCGCCGTCGGGATCCCGCCCGGCATCTGGACGATCGAGAGCAGGGAGTCCATCCCCTTCAGCGCGTGCGATTCCACCGGCACCCCGAGCACGGGCAGGTCGGTGATCGCCGCCGTCATTCCCGGCAGGTGGGCGGCACCTCCCGCTCCGGCGATGATGCATTTCAGCCCCTTCCCGCGCGCTTCCGTGGCGTAGGAGTAAAGTTTGTCCGGCGTCCGGTGGGCGCTCACGACCTGCGCCTCCCACGCCACGCCGAAGTCCTCCAGCGTGCGCGCCGCATGCTCCATCGTCGGCCAATCCGACGTGCTGCCCATGATGATCCCGACAAGGGGCGTTGCCATGCGGAAGGGGAGGGCGGATCGCGGGAGACTTCAAGGCCGAAGGAGGTCAGGGGTCAGGGGGCGCAGACTCGTGCTTCCTGCCTTTTCCCTAACCCCTGGCCTCTGGCCCCTGACCCCATTCCGCCCCCTTCTTCCCCGCTGACCTTATTCGCGCTCGCCCCTGCCGTCCCCGGCTGCTACGCCCCCCGCGCTCATGCTGAAGGAAGCCATCCAGGAAGTCCGCGTCTTCGCCCCCGCCACCGTCGCCAATGTCGCTTGCGGCTACGACGTGCTCGGGTTCGCCATCGACGCGCCCGGGGACGAGATCGTCGTCCGTCATTGCGACAAACCCGGCCTGCACATCACCGCCATTACAGGCGACGAGGGCAAGCTTCCGAAGAATCCCGAGAAGAACACCGCCGGGGTCGCCGCGCTCGATTTGCTGCGGCACCTCGGCATGACCGACCGCGGGATCCAGATGGAGATCCACAAGAAGATGCCCTTCGGCTCGGGTCTCGGTTCCTCCGCCGCCTCCGCCGTCGCCGGTGCCTATGCCGTGAACCGCCTGATCGGCGAACCGCTCTCGAAGAAACAGCTCCTCCCCTTCGCGATGGCCGGGGAAGCCTCCGCCGACGGTGCCTGGCACGCCGATAACGTCGGCCCCTGCCTGCTCGGCGGCATCGTTTTCATCCGCTCGAACGACGAACTGGACGTCGCGCAGCTTCCCGCGCCGAAGAACCTCTGGGCCGCCGTCGTCCACCCGGACATCGAGGTGCTCACGAAGGTTGCCCGCGAGATTCTGCCGAAGGACATCCCGCTGGTGAATGCCACCCAACAGATCGGCAACCTCGGCGGCCTCCTCTGCGGCATTATTCAGGAAGACTATGGCCTGATCTCCCGCTCGATCCACGACGTCATCGCCGAGCCGCGCCGCCAGAAGCTCATCCCCGAGTTCTACAAGGCCAAGCGCGCCGCCCTCGCTGCCGGTGCCCTCGGCTTCTCCATCTCCGGCGCCGGTCCCAGCGTCTTCGCCCTCTGCGAAGGCGAGGAAACCGCCAGGAAGGTGGGCGAAGCGGTATCGAAGGTCTTCTCCGCCATCTCGCTCGGGAACCAGGTTTACGTCTCCCGCATCAACCCCCACGGCGTGCATGTCGTGGAGGAGAAGGGGGCGAAGTGAAAGGGGGCGGGAATTGCCTTCGGAGTATTTTTCGTCTATTCTCAAGCATGCGTCCTTACACCGCCATTGTGGAGCGTTGCCCTGAGACGGGGCTACTTGTCGGTTACGTCCCCGGTTGGCCCGGTGCGCACACTCAGGCGGCATCGCTCGACGAACTCCAGGTGAACCTCCGCGAGGTGATTGAATTGCTTCTGGAAGAAGGGGAACCTCAGTTCGAGGCGGAGTTCATGGGAACCCAAACGGTCAACGTCTGAAAACCATGGGGCGAGATCCCGTTCTCAAACCCCAGGAAGTCATGCGTCTTCTCCGACGGCATGGATTTGAAATGGTACGTCAGAAGGGCTCGCATTGCCAATTCAAGCATCCCGATGGTCGTCAAACCACCGTGCCCGACCATCAAGGGCGAGATATCGCTCCCCCGCTCCTGAGGCAGATCGTCAAGGACATCAATAGGGTCATGAGCGAATTTCTCGATCTCTCCTGAAGGGCACAGCACTTCCATGCTCTACCACTCCACCAACAATCCATCCCACCGCGTCGATCTCAAGGAAGCGATCCTCCGCTCCCTGCCGCCGGACAATGGCCTCTACATGCCGGATGCCTTGCCGACGCTCGGGCCGGAGTTCTGGGCGATCTGGCGCGAGCTTACCTTTCAGGAGATCGGCTATGCCGTGGCACACGCTTTCTTCCACGAAGACGTCCCCGCCGCCGCGCTGAAGGAGATCGTGGAGGGCACCCTGGCCTTCGATGCGCCGCTGGTCACGCTCGCACCCGGCGACCATATCCTCGAGCTCTTCCACGGGCCGACGCTTGCCTTCAAGGACTTCGGCGCCCGCTTCATGGCGCGGCTGATGGCCTGGCTGGTGCGCGGCGACAACCGCGAGTTGACCGTGCTCGTCGCCACCTCCGGCGATACCGGCGGTGCGGTCGCTTCCGCCTTCCACCGCGTCCCCGGCACCCGCGTCATCATCCTCTATCCGAAGGGCAAGGTCTCCGGCCTTCAGGAAAAACAGCTCACGACCCTCGGCGACAACATTTCCGCCATCGAGATCGACGGCACCTTCGACGATTGCCAGCGCCTGGTGAAGTCAGCCTTCCTCGACCGCGAGCTGTCGGAGCGCCTGAACCTCACCTCGGCGAATTCGATCAATCTCTCCCGTCTCGTTCCGCAGAGCTTCTACTACATCCATAGTGCCCGGCAGTTGCCCGAAGGCGTCGAGCCGGTCTTCGTCGTCCCCTCGGGCAACTTCGGCAATCTCACCGCCGGGCTCTTGGCCGTGCAACTCGGCCTGTCGGTGAAGAAGTTCCTCGCCGCCACCAATGCGAATGACGTGGTGCCCGCCTATCTGAAGAGCGGCGATTACCAGCCGCGTCCTAGCACGGCCACGATCTCGAATGCGATGGACGTCGGCGCGCCCTCGAACTTCGCCCGCATGCAGGCGATCTTCGGGAATTCATGGGAAGCGATGCGTTCCCGAATCGAAGGTTTCTCGTTTACCGACGACCAGACCCGCGCCGCCATCCGCGAGGTGAAGTCGCTCTTCGGCTACGAGATCGATCCCCACGGGGCCGTCGGCTGGCTCGCCGCCCGCAAGTGGCGCGCCACCCATCCGGGCAATTCGACCATCACGCTCGAAACCGCTCATCCCTCGAAGTTCCTCGATGTGATGGAGCAGGAGATCGGCAAAGGCTCCGTGGAGATCCCCGAGCGCCTCGCCATCCTCGCCGACCGCGAGAAGGTGGCCGCTCAACTCCCCGCGGACGAAGCCGCCTTCAAGCAGTGGCTCAATCCCTGATCCGTGGGAGGCCGGTGCCTTTTGCGGGACAAGCAGGGTGCGCACGCTAGGCTCACGGCCATGCGCTTCGTCCTTGCTGTTTGCTTGCTCCTGTCGCCGGCCCTCGCGCCTCTACACGCGCAGACCGGCCTTCAGGACCGGGAATTCACGGTAAAGGCCCTCGACCGCATCGCG
>CAMLOZ010000442.1 GCA_946481625.1 uncultured Haloferula sp.
TCGCTCCGCCGCGAGTACTTCCCGCCCTGCCGCGGATTCACATACCACTGCCCGTCCACCGGGTTGCACAGATACCACATCCCGTCCCGCCCGCCGTCGCTCGGCAGCGCGCTCCGCGTGGCCTTCACGCCCCGCTCATCGGCCAGGCGGAATCCGCCCCGCCCCACTTCCCACAGGAAGTCTCCCTGGCTCTTGAAGCGCGTGAAGACGATCACCCGCTCCCCGGGCAGGAAGATCCGCTCCAGAAAGTCCCCGCTTGTTAGACCGCGCACGTCCATCGGGCTCCTTTCCATGAACCATTCCGCGCTCACCGCCGGAACCGCCTTCACCGCGTTGCGCAGCCGCGCCTCATCGTAATCCGGCACCCAGCTCTCCCGCACCCGCTCCGGCCGCTTCGCCACGCCTTGATCCGGTGCCTTGCCCTGCCGCTTCTCGCAGGCCAGCAGATCCCCCACCAGGTTCACGCACTCCTTCCAGTCCTTCCCCGTCACGTGCTCCAGCAGGTTGATCCCGTCGCCGGCTAGATTCCCCCCGCCTCCTTGGCTACATATGAAGGTGCCCTCCCCATCTTTGTTATCGAAGCGGAAGCGATCCCGACCTTTGCAACCCGGGCAAGGCCCGTGCTTGTTAGACAGCAGGCTCGCATCCATGAACTTCCCCAGGATGCCTACCCACTGCCCACGCGCCGCCGCCCGCACATCTTCCGCCCTGTAATACCCCTCGCTCACTCAGGCACCTCCTCCAGCGTGATCCCCTCCGGCCCGAAGTAGATCCCCCGCCCGTCCTCCGCCGCATCGAATAACTCCTCCTGCGAGTACTCTAGCCGATCGCCCGAGCGCCGCAGCAGGATCTTCAGCGCCGTGATCAGCGTGTAATTCCCCTCCTCCAGCCGCTCGAATTCCGGCCCGGACTCGCGGGCAGCGTCAAAGACAGCGCGCGCTTGGGTCTCGTTGGCGAAAACGCCGCACCAATCCTGATACCAGGCATCAAAGAGACTCTCGCTCATCGCACCCTTCACAGCGCCACCGTCCTTTCCAGCGAAAGCACCCAATCGAGCACATCGCGCACGTGTTCCGGCGTCAGATCCTTCGCCCACTCCGGGCAATCCTCCAGCCGCTCCCAGCCGCTCGCCATCGTCGCCCCGTGCAGTCGCCGCACCGGCAGCGCATCGATCTCAAGTGGATCATCAGGCACCGTGCACCTCCTCTCCGGCATGTTCTCCCTCGCCCGCGGGAACAATCTCGATCGGCTTGTCCCGGATCAGATCCAGGAACCAATCACAGATCTCCATCACATGATCCGGATACTCACCACTAACCCAACGCGGGACGCGTTCACCCGAAACTCCCGTGAACTGTATCTTCTCGAATAGTTCCGCCGCGCGCGCGCGCAGCTCCCGCACCGGCAGCAGGTTCACCACGGCGAACTCATGCCCACGGCACCCAAACCGAAGACAGCCCGGGCAAACCTCGCCATTCGCGCAATCACTGCATTTCCACGACTCGCCTTCCGGCAATCCTTCGTTGGTCGCGCAGCTCAAGCAGACGTGGCGGCCGCAGCCCGGGCAGGCGTCCAACTCCGAATCGCTTTGGCAGCGATCGCACTCCCCTACCCGTTTCGCGTCGGGATCCGGTGCGTCTCGATTACCCCCATCTCCTGCCGTTGCCGGGTCATTCTTTTTCCGAAGGAACGCAGGCACCTCCTCAACCATGCCTTCATCCTCCGTTTCGCATTCAAGGCGTTCGACATCGACCAAACGGAATTCAGCGCCGTAGGCAAGTTCCTCCCTGTCCTCCGATTCAAGCATCCGGACCGGGATCTTCCCATCGTCAGATGGCTCCCAAGTTCGCTGCGTTTCGATCCTATTGCCCTTTGTGTCGGTGCTAATTACCTTCCACTCTTGGCAATAGCGCTCCCTAGTGATCACGCGCGCGGTGTTTTTAAGGCCCTTCCCGTTTAGCCAGGTCACCTTCGCCCCAACCGGAGGATCCGCCTTTCGTTGGCCCGGCTTCAATACCTCCGAGAATCCCATCGCCTCCCCCGTCGTCTTCTCAAGATCCGCAAACGTAGGACCTTCATCCTCTCGCGCGGATCCCGCCGCAGTCTCGCGCGAGATAGCGCCGCGCGCGCGCGTGATCAGCCAAGGCTTGAACTCCGGATCGATCGGCTTGCCCAGCGCATTGATCGCCGCCCGGGATTCCTCCGCCTCCTGGAGCACCTTCACGTCCACCAGCGCCAGGCTCTTGTCTTGCCCGCCGGCCGGATCATGCACGATTCGCACCGGCATCCCGTGCCGAACGGCGAGGTGCAGCCAGCACATGAACTGCGGCGCATCCGCGGAGTGCTCCCCCATCGGCACCGGCCGCTCCGCCGGCACGCCGCCCTTCGCGGTTGCCTCGCAGCTCTCCCAAGGAACGCTCGTCACCAGCAACTCCTTCCTCGTCCCCTTGAGGCACTTCGGCCCCAGTCGCTTTTTCCACTCCTTCACGAGCTTGTCCCGGGTCTTCTCCCACTCGATGCGTGCCGCATGGGGCTTCACCAGACGCTCCTCCAGCACGTCCTTCGCCTGCATGGGGGAAAGCACCGCCGGCTGGAAGTCGGGGAAAAGCACAATCTGGATGGCCTCGGCTCGCAGCTCTTCCGGCACCTTTATAATCTCCTCCAGCGAACGCACCGGCAAATGCCCGGGATCCTCCTTCGGTTTCTTCACCGCCTCGACCACCTCATCCCCCAGGTCGAAGATCGCCTGCCGCGTCTTCACCCATCGGATATCCTTGCAGCAGCGTTGCGCCAGCTTCTCCGGTGTGTAGCCGGTCTCAAGCAAGCCCTTCACCCCGAGCGCTTCATCGTAGGTGCTGAGTCCGACCGCCAGGAGGTTGTCCACAAAGACAATCTCCATGGCTTCCTTGTCGGAAAGCTCCTCCACCTGGATTGGCACCTCCAGAAGCCCGGCCACCATTGCCGCCTTTGTCCGCCGGTGCCCCGCGACGATTTGCCAATCATGCCCCATCTTGCGCACCATGATCGGGCTCATCACACCGCGGAAGCGGATGCTCTCCACGAATTGCTCCCATTCATCCCCGCTGGTGGGGAAATCGCGGTTGTAAGGATGGGGAACCAACCGCTGCGGTTGTTCCATAACGATGTTCAAGTTCATGCTTCTACGGTGGATTTAGTATTTCAATTCGTCCCGAAGTTGTCTCATCCGCTCCGGATGCCGGAGTTTTCTCAATGCGACGCGCTCGATCTCGTAGATCGCGTTGCGCGAGCAGCCGCAAAAGGCCGCGATTTCCTCTAGGGTGCGGGTTTCTCCCGGCTTCAGCAGCGCACCGGAAACCGCCAAGCCCAGCGCCATCTTTTTACCTTTTCTGCCTTTCGCTCCCTTACCCCTGATCGCCTTCATGCTTTCTTGCGGTTCTGATTCCCCCTCGCCTTCTCCGCGCACTTCCTGCGCGTGCTGGCGCTCTTTCCGAATTGCAGGTGCATCGTGCCGCCGGCCGCTTCGATCGTCCGCCGCAGCACCCTCTGCGCGCGCGCGCTCCAGCGTGCCCGGGCTTTCTTTCGATCCTCCTTTGTCTCGGCGGGTTCGCCGAAGATCCGCGCCAGATCGTGGTAGTTCGCCTCGCACTCCTCCGGCGTCTCGCGGCGCTTCCGCTCAACCCTCACCACTTTCCCTTGTTCGTCACGGTGCGCGAATTTCACCTGGTGCGGCACCGCCCGCCACACCGCGAGGTACTCGGGCCGATAAGCCCGCGCCACCAGGTAAGTCCGTCGGCACCCTTCCGCGAGCCACCCCCGATCATCCGGGAAAAGGTAGCGGAGCGTCGTGCTAAGCAGGCCCCGGAAGGCAGCGCTCTCGCAGGCCTCCACGAATTCCGTCAGCCGGAAGCACTGCTGGACGTTTGCGCGCGCGCGCAGATCTGCGGCCTCGCTCAGATCCCGGCCGGTCAAAAGACTGGGCACACAG
>CAMLOZ010000443.1 GCA_946481625.1 uncultured Haloferula sp.
CCCGCTTCGTGCGCAGCACGGCAGCCAGCGGCCAGGGACCGGCAGGCTCGTCCCCAGTCAGCGACACCGTGTCCGGCAGCAGGTGCTCTCCTTCCGGGATCATCGCTGCGCACATGGTTGCTTCCGTCCCGTCGGCATCCACGTCCGCCACGGAGAGGGCATGGCCGCCCATGCCGGAGTAAGGGGAGACGTTCTCGAAGGGCGGCTGCGCGATCCCCGAGTCGAAGACCCAGCGCGACTTGAGGTCCCCTCCCCTCCAGTCCCAGGCGGCGAGCACGATCCGGCCATAGACGCCGCGTGACATCACGAGGCTGGGATGCGTCCCGTCCAGATAGGCGACGCAGGCGAGGAAGCGGTCGCAGCGGTTGCCGTAGCTGTCGTTGCCGCCATTGCCGCCGATGCCGCCCCAGCCATCGATGGGGTCGCGGCCGGGGATGAAGTCCACGGTTTTGAGCGCGGCGCCGGTCTTGCCATCGAAGACGGTGAGGTATTCGGGGCCGGTGAGGATGCGGCCGTATTTCTGCGAACGCTCCTCCTTGTTCCGCCAGTCCTTGTCCCTGTCGCCGATGATCTTGCCGATGCCGTCCTTGGTCCCGTCCGCGGTCTTGCACGCGAGTTCGGCGCGGCCGTCGCCATCGAGGTCATAGACCATGAACTGGGTGTAGTGCTCGCCCTCGCGGATGTTGATGCCGAGGTCGATCCGCCAGAGATGCGTGCCGTCCAGCTTGTAGGCGTCCAAGACGGGGGTGCCGGTGATGCCGTTGAAGGAATTGTCCCGGCCGCGGGAGACCTGGTGGAGGATGATCTCGTATTCGCCATCGCCATCCAGATCCGCGGCGGAGGCGTCTCCGGGCCGGTAGCCGGGCAGGGTCTGGAGCGGGATTTCGAGATAGGGTTCCGCGAGCACCTTCGCGCGGCGGCTTGGCTCCCCTTCCCCGCTCTTGCCGACAGGCCGGACGAAATAGGCCCCCGCCGCGGTTCCCTTCGGATCGATGAACTGCGTGGGGCCCTCGAGGGGCTCCTCCGTGGCCCGTTCTTCCTTCCCCCCATTCACGCGATAGACGTGGAATGCGAGGTCTGGGGGGTCGCCCGCGAGCAAGCGCCAGCTCGTGAAGACCGTGCCGTCCGGCTGACGGATCGCCACGAGGCCGCGGCCGAGCTTCTCCATCTCCCGCTCGCCACGGGCAGGCGTGGCGAGAAAGACGGCGGCAATCGCAGCGAGGAGAAACGTCGGGCGCATGACGGTGGTATTTTTCATGAAACCCCGCCCGATGCGACTCTTCCCGCTACCCGTTCGGAGGATGGCACCGCTGGCAACGTGTGCTGCAAGGAGCAAAAGAATCGACAACTCCACCCTTCATCCCTTCATCTTGCTTCATGAACCGGCGTGTCGAAGACACAATAGCCGCTCCTCCCAACCCTTTGTACGCGTAGCGGCCCGTGCGGTCGCATGACACTCCGGACCGATGGCGATCCCCCTCCAGCCTCAGATCCTGGTCGCTCACCCGTGGATGGGTCGGGGCGGCTCGGAAGCGACCGCGATGTGGTCGCTGCACGCCCTGCAGGAGGTGGCGAAGATCACGTTCACGACCGCCTCGCCGGTGGATTGGGACAAGTTGAACTCGGTGTACGGGACCCGGGTTTCGGCGGATCGGATCGAGTTTCTCCCCGCGCCGCGGATTCCGGGGGTCGCCACCGGCACCACCCTGGCCTACTGGCAGCGGGCATGGTTCGAACGCTTCTGCTCCTCGGTGAGCGGACGCTTCGATGCCTGCATCAGTGCTTACAATCCGATCCATTTCAGCCGCCCGGCGATCCAGTTGATCGGGGACTTCAGTTTCAGCGAAGAGGCGCGGCTGGACATGTATCCCAATGCCTCCGAGCAGGCCCACCACCGGCCGTCCCTGCTGCGGAAGCTCTATGTTTCCGTCGGCGAGCAACTTGCGGGGCGATCGGACACGGAGATCGCCGGATCGGGCGATTGGGTGGTGGCGAACTCGCGGTGGACGGCGGGCGTGCTGGACCATCGTTTTCACCTCCCCGGCACACCGATCCTCTATCCGCCCTCCGTGCTGCATGAGGGCGGTACGGAAGCAGCGCGCGACCCGCTCTCTTTCATCTGCATGGGCCGGATCACTCCGGAGAAAGAGATCGAAACGATCATCGCCATCCTCGACCAAGTGCGCGCCGCAGGACATCCCGCGACGCTCGATCTGGCAGGGCAATTCGGTGAAGACGACTATTCGGCACGGATCCGCGCCATGGCGGAAGAACGTCGGGACTGGATCCGGCTGGTCGGTTTCCTTGACCCGCGCAAGAAGAGCGAGCTTTTCACGAGCCGGAGTTTCGGCCTCCACGCCTGCCGGGTGGAGGCCTTCGGCATCGCCGTCGCGGAGATGGCGGCGGCGGGTCTGATCCCGTTTGTCTCATCCGACGGCGGCGTCGGGGAAATCGTGGAGCGCGGGGAACTGATCTTCCGCGACGCGGACGATGCGGCGGCCAAGATTTGCGCGCTGATCGAATCACCGGGCAAACACGAGGCCTTGCGGGCCTCGCTGCGGGCGGGAGTGGCGCGTTTCCGGCCGGAGCGATTCGCGGAAAACCTGGTGGGGCTGGTGGGAGAGTTCATGGGGCAACCGCTGGCGAATGCCTGAACTGAAGTATGTGGAGCAAGCTCTCCCAGCGCCTGACGGACCCGCTCTTCTACCGCAAGCGGATCCTGCAGCTCCTCCGTCCGCTAAGGCCGCCACGAGCGGCGACGCCGGTGAAGCTGGACGAACTGCTGGAGAAAGAGGGACCGGTCCTGGTGTTCATCGCTCATCCGGATGACGAGTTGTTTGCTTCCGGCTTGCTCTGCGATCTCTCGGCGCGGGGCCGCGAGGTCCGCATCATCTGCCTGACGCGGGGCGAAGGGGGGGACACGGGTGGCGGCAGCCGGGAAGCTCTCGGCCGCACGCGGGAAGCAGAGTTGCGGGCATCCGCGGGAGCCCTGGGAATATCCCGGTTGGACTTCCTGGATCACGTGGACCCGCTGGGAAAGGCGCATCGGACCTATGCTCCGCGGGTCTCCGTGGCAGAGCTCTCTCTCCGGATCGGGGCGCTGTTGAAGCAGGCGTCCCCCGCATTCGCCATCACACATGGCAGCGGTGGCGAGTATTGGCATCCCGCCCATCTTCTGATGCACCGGGCCTTGTTCAAGGCGGCGGGAGGAGCGCTGCCGATCCTGACGATCCATGCCTGGCAGGAGGGACACGCCTTGTCCGGCCTGCTCAATCGCGATGATCCGGCGGACCTGTGGATCGATGGCTCGGTTCATCGCGAGCAGAGGCTGGCGGCATTCCGCGCCCACCGCTCGCAGGAAGGCTACTTCGCCAACCATGGCGGCGGCAGCCTGGAAGGCTATGTGGATCTCACGGCCCGGGAGGCTTACCGGCACTATCCGGCATCGTGAAGGTTTGTGGCGCGGTAGTTGCTCTTTGCCGCCAAGCTTGAACCCGTCATGAAGGAGGAAGCCCTCGATACCCACCACAAGGCCCTCAAGATCAACCTTGATACCCGCTGGTACGGCACCCTGGCGGAAATCGGGGCCGGGCAGGAGGTGGTGCGGTGGTTTTTCCGGGTCGGCGGAGCCGCGGGCACCGTGGCCAAGAGCATCTCCGCCTATGACATGACGGTGAGCGACGCGATCTACGGCAGCGGCGACCGCTATGTCTCCCGCACCCGGGTTCAGGCGATGCTGGACCGGGAGTTTACGCTCAACCTCGAGCGGCTGGAGGACAAGCGCGGCGATACCACCGCATTCTTCGCCTTCGCCGATACGGTGGTGGCGCGGAGCTACAAGGGCGGCAACGAGTGCCACGGCTGGATGGGCGTGAAGTTCCAATCGCGGCCGCGCGACGAACCGAGCCAGATCCTGATCCACGTGCGCATGCTGGATGCGGAGGCCTCGCTGCAGCAGGAGGCG
>CAMLOZ010000444.1 GCA_946481625.1 uncultured Haloferula sp.
GGTGTGACGGACTACCAGCTCGACCTGAAGCTCGCCGGCCTGCCGCTCTCGATCCTCGAGGAAGCCATCCACATGGCCAAGGCTGCCCGCTCCACGATCATCGCCAAGATGACCGAAGCGGTCTCCGGTCCGCAGGCTCTCAGCCCGCACGCCCCGCGCATCGTCTCCGTCAAGATCCCGGCTGACCGTATCGGTGAGCTCATTGGACCTGGTGGCAAGAACATCAAGGGCATCCAGGCCGAGTCCGGCGCCGAGATCAACATCGAGGACGACGGCACCGTGCACATCTACGCTTCCAAGGAAGAAGGATTGCTGCGCGCCAAGTCGCTCATCGAGCGCATGTTCCAGGAAATCGAAGTGGGCAAGATCTACACCGGCAAGGTGGTCAGCATCACCAACTTCGGCGCCTTCATGGAAGTGCTCCCGGGCAAGGACGGCCTGATCCACGTCTCCGAATTGGCCGAAGGCCGCACCGAGCGTGTGGAAGACGTCGTCAAGAAGGGCGATGTGATCACCGCCAAGTGCCTCGGTGTCGATGAGAAGGGCCGCGTGAAGATGAGCCGCCGCGCCGTCCTTCGCGACGAAAAGGCGAAAGCCGCCGAAGCCGAGCCGGAAACGGCCCAAGGCTGATCGAACGATTCATTCCGAGCCCGGCCTTTCGCAAGAGAGGCCGGGTTTTTCTTTGGTGTGAACGGGGTCCGAGCGGTTGATTTTAGGGCCGAAACGGCGACCTTGGCACCAATGAATCCGACCGAATTACTGGAGGCGCTAGCTTGCCATGTCTGCGGGCAGGAAGCCGCCATCGTGATCGATGGCAAGGGCTGGTGCGCCTCCTGTCTCCACGCCCGCGGTTCCTGCTGCGCGGAGTCCGAGATGGAAGAGGAAGCGCCGCGCGATAAAGGATGACCTACTGCCAGCGGTAGTTGTCGATATTCTTGTAGTTCTCGTAGGCGAGGTAGCCGAAGAACAGGGCCATGTACCAGGATCCGCGGAAGATGCCGAGGGCGACCATGGCGATCGCGGCGGCGACGGCGATTTGATAGACGCGCTTCTGGGGCTTGACGTAGAGTTCCGTGATCCGGCCGCCGTCGAGGGGCAGGACGGGGAGCAGGTTGAGGACGCCCCACCAGAAGTTGATCCAGAGGAAGTGTCGGATCAGGACCAAGAGCGGCAGGCGGTCCAAGAAAAGGCTGGCCGTTTCATAAGACAGACTTCCGGGCGACAGGAAGAAGAGGGCGGAACCGGTCAATGCCATGGCATCCTTGGGGCCGAATGCGGCCGCCAGGATGAGGATAATCAGGAGTAGAAGGGCAAAGCCCGCCCCGGGGCCGGCCGCGATCATCCAGAAGCGGTTGATGCGGGTGAAGCGGCCGCCCTCGTTGTAGGCGAGGCCGCCGAAGGCCCAGAGGACGATGCGGGCATAGCCTCCGCCGAGACGCCGGCCGACGAGCGCGTGGCCGAATTCGTGGACCAGGATTGAAATCGTGGCCGCGAAGATGAAGAGGAGAGCGTATTGGAAGGTCTCCCGGGTGATGTCGCCGAGGGCACCGCTGAACATGGCGGTCGTCAGCCAGAACCAGGGTTGGATCTCGACCGGAACTCCGAAAAGGTTGAAGCGCACCATGCGCGGCCCAAGTAACCCGGAACGGGAGTGGTGGCAAGGACGGGCGGGAAAGCTTCAAAGTGCTTGCCCGGAGCAGTCCGCCCGGCGGATCGGGGAGTTGACCCGCCGGGCGGCTGACACACCTTTGACACTTGTGGTTCGGGGGGAAGCGGCGGCCTCGGTTGGGGGGATCCTGAGCTGCCTGAGTGTCTCCGGAGACCTTCGTCGGGGAGGGGGGATTCCGTCGGTCGGTCGATGTAGTCCCTTGCTGCCTTGGGGGGCGGGCTGCTCGGGGTGTCCCGTGAAGGACGGGCGGAGTAGAGGTCGGTTAGGTTTAACTGGCAAGACTTTTTTTGTCTCGTGATCGCAATGCGAATTATATGATTTCGCTTCACGGATTGTCCGGCCAGGGGGAGGTTTTGAGTCTCGCAACTCTTTGAGGGCGAGCGGGTGATTGGCGATTAGTTAGGATAACTTGAATTTTCGGCTAGACGGAAATCACGAGTGTGTGTGTTTCGTTGTGAAGTTTGCAATCACCTATGCTGGCCAAAATCGGCGTATTTTGAACGGCAGGGGCGCGAGGTTGTCGCCGGGTGAAGCCGATTTCGCGCCAAGAGGGGAAGCGGTTGGATCGGGGGCGGGGCGTAGGAGCGGGGAACCTTGGAAAGTCGCGCTACTTCTTGCGGGCGGCGAGATCGAGGGCCTCGCGGACGAGGCGGCGGGAATCGGCCCACTCGGGTTGGGCGGCGGTTCCGGCGGTGCTGTCCTTTTCGGTGGCGGCGAGGATGGTGGCGAGGCGGGAGTCATCGATGCCTTCACCGCGGAGCCAGATGCCGAAAGCGGCGACGAGGCCGGCCTGCCGGAGGGCGGGGTCCTTGGTTTCCAGGGCGGGGAAACGCTTGCTGCGGCCCGAGGAGGAGACGACAAGGTCGCCCGCGGTATCGGTGGCCGAGGCGAGTTCGATGAGGACGAGGGTGCGGCGGCCGGAAGGAAGGTCGGAGGCCTGCCTGCCACTGCCACCGGTGGACGCGAGGACGCGAACGCCGCCCGCGCGGGCACCGGGAGCCGGGCTGAAGGACCACTGGACCTGGCGGGGATGGCCGGATTCGTTCGCGATCTGGACGCCGACGAGGCGACCGGCCCCCGACCAAGGCGAGGGGATGGAGACGCAGGCGATCTTCAGGCCGGCGAACTCGCGGGTTTCCTCATCGGCGGGGAGGGGAAAGGCATTGGCGAGTTCCTCGATGCGGACGGCGTCCTTGGGCGGGAGCTCGTTCTTCTCGCGGATCCAACCGCGGACCCAGTCGTAGCTGGCGCGGCCGACGACGAGGGGCAAGTCGATCTCCGCATCGCTACGCATCGCGGGCAGCGGGGTGGTCGGCGGCAGCGTGGTGGGATCGGGCAGGGCGTTGGCGGCAAGTTGCCGTGCCATGTCATCGAGCAGCGGACCGGTGGAATGTGCGGGCTTCCCTTGGTCCGGATTCGGAGGGAGGGTGGAGATGCGGGGCCCGGGGTACGGCTGCAGGGCCGGGTTCTCCGCGCCGGTAGCCTTGGCTACGGGAGGAGCGGTGGCCGGAGAATCCGCGGGACGGGAATTCAGGTAAGCGGCGAAGGCGACCGCGGCGGCTGCACCCAGAAGCAGCGGCCAGACGCGGCGCGGCTGTTTCTTTGCGGCGGAGGGGAAGGCGACGACATTGGCGGCCGGGATGCGACCGGCGCGGCGGACGGCCTCGCGCTGGTCCGGCCGGAGCGTGGCGGTCGCGAGGGTTGAGCCGAGGAAGTCGCTCATGGTCTGCAATTCCGCGGCTTGCGCCTGCAGGGCGGGATCGGCCGCGACGGCGGCCGCGATCGCGGCGGCCTCATCGGCGGGGAGTTCGCCCAGCACCCATGCGCTGAGGCGGGGATCATCGGGTCCGATGTTCATGGCGGAGAAAGAAGGTCGGAGGGGAGGAGTTCGCGGAGGCGCTTGAGGCCGGTGTGGATCAGGAAGCCGACATTGCCGCTGCTGAGGCCGGTGGCCTCGCAGATTTCCTGATAGCTGTGGCCGTCGCGGAATTTCATCAGGATGACCGTCTGCTGGTTCTGCGGGAGGCGGGAGAGGAAACGCATGGTCTGCTCGAGTCTTTCGGCCTGATCGAGCGAGCGGTCGGGAGAGGGGCTGTCGGCGGGGTGCGAGTGGTATTCGGATTCGTCGAGCGCGCTGACGCGGGACTCCTTGCGGAGGACATCGAGCGCGCGGTTGCGGCAGACGGTGAAGAGCCAGGTTTTGAGACCGTCCTTCACCTTCGCGACATCCTGCTGGCAGAGCCGGATGAAGGTGTCCTGCACGATGTCCCGCGCCCGCTCGACATCGT
>CAMLOZ010000445.1 GCA_946481625.1 uncultured Haloferula sp.
GCCCGCGGAGCCTTCGAGGCGGCAGTCGCCCGGACCACGGATGCAGGCCTCGGCTGCGCGGTCAACATGGATACAGGCTACGCGAACTACCTGACTCCCGCGGAGCGGACCGAGATCCTCGGCCTGACCAAGGGCGTGATCCAAGGCCGCCGCGATTTCGTCGCGGGGGTCTTCGTGGAGGGGCTCGAGGGCGATCTGGTGGACCTCTATCGCCGCCAAATGGACGAGATCGTGTCCTTCGGCGGCACGCCGATCCTTTTCCAGACCACGCGCTTCCATAGCTGGTCGCCCGCGCAGATCGTCGAACTCTACGCGAAGGTCTGCGAAGGCCATGAATCGGTCTTCGGCTTCGAACTCGGGAAGATGTTCGCGCCGAACGGCATGATCTACGACGAGGAAACGATCAGCGGCCTGATGACGATCCCCGCGCTGAAGGGGATCAAGCACTCCTCGCTCGACCGCGGCAAGGAACTCCGCCGCCTGGAGATCCGCGACAAGGTCCGCCCGGAGTTCATGATCTTCACCGGCAACGACCTGGGCATCGACATGACCGAGTATGGATCGGACTATCTGCTCGGCCTGGCGGCCTTCTGCCCGGAGAAGTTTGCCCTCCGTGACAAGTACTGGCTGGAAGGCGACGAGCGTTATGCCGAGTTGAACGACGCCCTCCAGTATCTCGGCAATGTCGGCTTCCGGGCCCCGGTCCCGGCCTACAAGCATTCTTGTGCGGTCTTCCAACATCTCATCGGCCGGATCCCGACTCCGGAACCCCACAAGCTCTGCCCGCGCCGTCCGGACTGGGAGGCCGGGATCATCGAGGACTGCGCGAAGCGCCTCGGCTACTGACGGCCCAAAGCTCCAAGTGAAAAGTTCCAAGTGCCAAGGACCGCCTGAAAGGCAGGAGGCAAGCCTCCTCGTGCCCACCCGGGCACGTGTCACTTATGACTTTGAACTTCCTCCCCTTGGTGCTTGGAACTTCTAGTTTGGAGTTTCCTCCTATGCCGACCATCGACGACATCGCCCGCGAACTTGGAATCTCCTCGGCCACCGTCTCCCGCGCCTTGAACGGGTCGCGGCTCGTGGGGGCAGAGCTGCGGCGCGAGGTGGCGGCGACGGCCCAGCGGCTCGGCTACCAGAAGCGTAGTATCCGCCGCCATCGCGGCCGGGCGATCCTGAACGTGAAGCTGGTCCTGCCGCGGCATGCGGAACCGGAACGCGCGCTCTTCTACGACTTCGCCGCGCTGGTGGAGGGCCTGCGCAGCGGCTTCACCCAATGCGGGCTGAACCTGCTATGCGAGGTCAACTCGCCCGCCTTCGAGCCTTATCCGCACAAGAAGGGCGGCGATATCGATGCCTTCGTCTTCGCCTTCCAACGTCCCACCCAACAGACCCTCAAGAGCCTGCGCGAGCATGAGACGCCCTTCGTGGTGCTGAACCGCTCGATCCCCGGCCTGCCCTGCGTGACCGCGGACCATGCGGCAGGCATGCAGGACCTCCTCGATCATTTGCGCGGATCGATTCCGGAAATCCGGCCGCGCTTCGTCACCATCGCCGGTCTCGGCCAGGTGCAGGAAGAGCGCCTCGATGGCTTCGAACTCGCCTGCAAGCGCCGCGGCGTGGCCTTCGACCGGACCAAGGACACCATCGAATTCCCCGACATTGCCTCGATCCAGACCGCCCGCGTCGCCGCCGCGGCCAAGGGCGCGAACGTGCTGGTCTGCGTGAACGATATCGTCGGCACCGTCGTCCTCAGTGAACTGGACCGGCTCGGCATCGCGGTGCCCGGAGAGATCGCGGTCACCGGCTTCGACGATTCGCCCGTGCGGCGTTTGTCGCGTCCGCTGCTCACCACCGTGAGCCTGCCGGTGGAGGAACTCGCCCGCTACGCCGCCACCCGCCTGCAAGCGGAGATCATCGAGAACAGCGCTCCCGCCGCCCTGTTGCGCGTCGCCGGTCACCTGATCACCGGAGAGTCCACCCCATGAGCCCCGAGCGCCTCGCCATCCATACCTTCACGAACAAACCGTGGTCGATCCACGAGTGCATCGAGAACTACGCCCGCCGTGGCATCGGCGGTGTTTCCATCTGGCGGGAAACGGTGGCGGGGCAGGATCTCAAGGTGGTCCGCAAGCAGCTCGACCACAGCGGGCTGGTGCCGGTCAGCCTGGTGCGCGGCGGATTCTTCACCGCTAAGGACGCCCCTTCCCGGGAATCTGCCATCGCGTCTAACAGGGATGCGTTGCGCGAAGCCGAAGCACTTGGCCTGCCGATGATCGTGCTGGTTTGTGGTGCCACGATTGGACAAATTCCGGAGGAGAATCTCGACCAGATCCGCGACGGGATCGCCGCCTTGCTCCCGCAGGCGGAGAGCGCCGGTATCCGCCTGGCGATCGAGCCGCTGCACCCGATGTATGCGGGCGACCGTTCCGCCGTGGCCTCGATGCGGGATGCCAACGATCTCGCCGAATCGCTGAATCACCCTTTGGTCGGCGTCGCCCTCGACGTCTTTCACGTCTGGTGGGAGACCGGCCTGGAGGCGCAGATCCAGCGCTGCGCTGCGGCGAACCGCCTCTTCGCCTTCCACGTCTGCGAGTTCAAAGCGGACTTCGACCACGTCCTCCTCGACCGCGGCTTGCCGGGGGAGGGGGTGAACGCCTCCGCCCGCATCGCCAAGATGGTGCAGGCGGCGGGTTTTAGCGGCCTCACGGAGGTGGAGATCTTCTCGCGCAAGTACTGGTCCGAGAACCAGCACGACTTCCTGGAGAAAATCATCACCAGTTGCGCGGATCTTTAAGTGCCGAGTGATCGGTGAATCGAAGAAATCCAAGCGGCACCAACCCTTTTTCCATCTGCCTTTCGACTGATCACTGATCACTCGGCACTTCCCACTACCTCCATGAACACCAAGAAGCTCGGCATCATCCTCAACGGCGTCACCGGACGCATGGGCACGAACCAGCACCTCGTCCGCTCGATCCTCGCGATCCGGGAACAGGGCGGGGTGGTATGCGGCGAAACCCGGGTGATTCCCGATCCGATCCTGACGGGTCGCAACGAGGACAAGCTCCGCAGCCTCGCCGCGAAGTACGGGGTGGAGCGTTTCTCCACCGATCTCGACGCCGCCCTGGCCGATCCCTACAACGAGATCTTCTTCGACGCCTCCGGCACGCCGTATCGCATCGGCTTCCTGGAAAAGGCCATCGCCGCGGGGAAGCATGTCTATTGCGAGAAGCCGACCGCCGTGTCCTTCAGCGAGGCCCTGCGTATCGCCGAGGTGGCGGAGAAGGCGGGGGTGAAGAACGGGGCGGTGCAGGACAAGCTCTGGCTCCCCGGCTTGCGCAAATACCAGCTTCTCAAGGAACAGGGTTTCTTCGGCAAGATCCTCAGCGTCCGCGGCGAATTCGGCTACTGGGTCTTCACCGGCGAGCACGAAGGCCAGCCGATCCAGCGTCCGAGCTGGAACTACCGCGAGGAGGACGGCGGCGGCATGATCGTGGACATGCACTGTCACTGGCGCTACGTCATCGACAATCTTTTCGGCAACGTCACCCGGGTCTTTTGCAAGGCCGCCACGCACATCGAGGAGCGCTTCGATGAAAGCGGCAAGCCTTTCAAGTGCACCGCCGATGACTCGGCCTACGCGATCTTCGAGACCGATACCGGGATCACCTGTCAGTTCAATTCGTCTTGGAACGTGCGGGTCCGGCGCGATGACCTCCTGACCATGCAGGTCGATGGTACCGAAGGTTCCGCGATCGTCGGCCTGCGCAAGTGCTGGGCCCAGCACCAGAGCATCACGCCGCGCCCGATCTGGAATCCCGACATCGACAGCCCGATCAACTACTATGATCGCTGGACCGAGGTGCCGGACCAGATGGCCTTCGACAACGCGTTCAAAATCCAGTGGGAGCTGTTCCTCAAGCACGTGGTGAA
>CAMLOZ010000446.1 GCA_946481625.1 uncultured Haloferula sp.
GAGGTCGCCTCATCGAGAATCAGCACCGGCGCATTCTTCAGGAACGCCCGCGCGATCGAAATCCGCTGCTTCTGGCCGCCCGATAGCTGCGCGCCCCGCTCGCCCACCTGCGTGTCGTACCCGTGCGGCAGCCCCATGATGAAGTCATGCGCGTGCGCCTGCCGCGCCGCTTCTTTCACTTCATCCATCGTCGCGCTCATCCGCCCGAGACGGATGTTCTCATAAATCGTCCCCGCGAAGAGCACTGCCTCCTGGGGCACGATCGTGATGTGGTCGCGCAGATCCTTCAGGCGCAGATCCTTCAGATTCACCCCGTCCAGCGAGATCCGCCCCTCCGAGGGATCATAGAAGCGCGGCAGCAAGCTCGCGAAGGTCGTCTTGCCAGCACCCGATGGCCCGACCAGCGCGATCACCTGGCCGGCGGGAACATCCAGCGAGATGTCGTAAAGCGCGGGATTGTCCCCGTAGGAGAAGGAGACCTTCTCGAACCTCACCCGGCCCAGCACCTTCTCGATCTTCACCGGATTCGGAGGATCGGTCACACCCTCTTCCGCCAGCAGGATCGTCTCCAGCCGATCCAGCGAGGCCTCCCCCTGCTTCATCCGGTTGTGGATCTCCCCCAGCTTCTTCAGCGGGTCGTAGCACATGTAGAGCGCCAGCACCAGCGGCAGGAAGCGGTCCAGGCTGAAGCCCTTGTTCGCCCCGTACCACAACGCCGTCGCCACCACCGCCGCGGAGATCAGCTCGATCAGCGGCGGCGACATGTAGCGGTACTTGATCACCTTCAGGTGGAATTTCGTCCAGCGCGCGATCCCGTCGAGGAAGCGCTTGCCCATCATCTCCTCCAGGTTGAAAGCGCGGATCTCGCGCGTCGCGCCCAGCGTCTCCGCCAGCACCGCCGAGTTGTCTCCCGCCTCGCGCTGCATCGCCGCCGCCTTCCGCATCAGCCGCTTGCCCAGCAGCCGCACCGGCAGCGCCGCCACCGGGATGCTCAGCAGACAGATCAGCAGGAAGAAGGACTCCTTGTTCTTCCAGCTCTGCAGCGTCAGATACGTCAGTGCGCCGATCAGCGTGAAGGGCTGCTTGATCAGGTCGTTCGAGATCGTCGTCACCACCCCCTGCAGCATGTTCGAGTCGGAGATCACCCGGCTGATCAGCTCGCCCGTCTTCCGCCCGCTGAAGAAACTCAGCGGCAGCCGCTGCAGCTTGTCGAAGACCGATTGCTGGATCTCCCGCAGCACGTGCAAGCCCGCGGAAGTCACCCAATACACGTTGAGGAAACCCGCCAGTCCCCGCAGCAGGGCTAGCAGGGGAATCAAGGCGCAGGCCGCCGCCACCATCGCCGTCCACGCATGCTCCTCCCCGAAATGTTCCACGAACCACTGGCGCGTCTTGGCCGACTCCTCGTACTTCTTGACCGAGTCGGGAAACGCCTCGTTCATCAGCGCATCCCCTTCTTCCTGGCTTCCCTTCGCCTCCGTCACCAGCTTCCGGACCTCCTCCACCTTCGGGCTGCCGAAGATCACCGGGAACACCTTCTCCACCATCGCGGGCATCCCGTATCCGCTGATGCCGGCGAACAGAATCCCGGCGAAGACCCCCGCCAGGAATCTGCCTTTCACTTGGGCGAGGTAGGCGAAGTAAGGGTAGAATCGCTTCATCCGTGGGCGCGGAGGTTCCCCCCCCGGGGCCCTGTCGGCAAGCCCGGAACTAGCCGCCCCGCGAGCGAAAAAGCTTGCCAGTCATGCGGTTGCTTGTCGCGCCACGCCGCGATAGGCTCCCCCCGTGACCCTCGAAGTCTCCACTCCCGCCCTGCTGTTCCCCGCGATCAGCCTGCTTTTCCTGTCCTTCACCAACCGCTTTCTCCACCTCTCCGCTCTCATCCGCCAGCTCCACAAGGACTGGCTCGAAAAACGCGACGACCTGCTGCGGGCCCAGATCGACAATCTCCGCCGGCGCCTGACCCTGATCCGCGCGATGCAGCTCTTCGGCGCCTTCAGCCTCTTCCTCTGCGTCGTCTCGATGGTCGCGGTGATCGCCAATCAACAGATGGTCGCCATCCCCTCCTTCACCGTCGCCCTCCTTCTGATGGGCTGCTCCCTCGCCTGCCTCTGCTACGAGGTCTGGATCTCCGGCGGCGCACTGCGGATCTTGCTCAATGCGGTTGAAGAACGTCGTTGAACACACATGATCATTTCCGCCGTGGACGACCTCTTCGCCCCCAAGCCCGCTCCTGCCCCGAAGGCACTCTCCGTGACCCAACTGGTCCGACGGATGAAGAATCTGTTAGAGATCGAGCTCGGCGAGATCTGGGTCGAGGGCGAGGTCTCGAACCTCAAGAAGCAGGCCAGCGGCCACTGGTACTTCTCCCTCAAGGACGAGGGTGCCCAGATCCAGTGCGCCATGTTCGGCGCCCGCAAGCGCCCCGGCTCCGAGGCCCTCGAAGACGGTGCCAAAGTCCGCGTCTTCGCCGAGCCCAGCGTGTACGAGGCACGCGGACAACTCCAGATCATCGTGCAGCGCGTCGAGCGCGCCGGGGTGGGCGCGCTCCAAGCCAAATTCGAGGCATTGAAACTCAAGCTCCAACACGAGGGGCTTTTTGAAATGGCGCACAAAAAGCCCCTCCCCGCTTTCCCGCGGACGGTGGGCATCGTCACCTCCGACACCGGTGCCGCGATCCGCGACATCCTCAACATCCTCGAACGCCGGGCCCCCTGGGTGCAGCCCGTCCTCTATCCCGTCCGGGTCCAAGGCAGGGGTGCCGAAATCGAAATCGCCCGGGCCATCGACCGCATGGGCCATCCCGAGCGCCACGGCCTGCCCCGTTGCGAGGTTCTTATCGTCGGCCGCGGCGGCGGCTCGATCGAAGACCTCTGGAACTTCAACGAGGAGATCGTCGCCCGCGCCATCTTCGCCTGCCCGATCCCGATCATCTCGGCGGTCGGCCACGAAATCGACTTCACCATCGCCGACTTCGTCGCCGACCTCCGCGCTCCCACCCCCAGCGCCGCCGCCGAACTCGCGGTGCCGGACGGAGAGGAATTGAAAACCCGCCTCGCCCTCCTGCAGCGCCGGCTCTCCCGCCGCACCGTCGAGCGCGTCGAGCGTCTCGGCCTGGCGCTTGAGAACCTTCGCCGCGGTGTGCTCTCGCGGGGCGGCGAGCGCCTGCTCCGCGAGCCCAGTCTGCGGGTCGATTCCGCCCGCGCCCGACTTTCCTCCACCGTCCTCGCCGAACTCAAGGACCGCCAGCAGCGTCTCAAGGAACTCGGCCGCACCCTCGCCGCCCATCACCCGGCCCGTCAGGTGGAGCTCCGCCTCGATCACCTCGACCGCACCCGCGAACAACTGGACCGCGCTGCCCGCCGCCGCCTCGATGTGCTGGAGGAACGACTCTCCCGCCTCCGCTCCCTGCTCCGCACCCTCGGCCCGGAGTCCGCCTTCGACCGCGGCTTCTCGATCGCGATGGATTCCTACGGCCGGATCATCCGCTCGAGGGCCGACGTCTCCCCGGGCGAGGTGCTCCGCACCAAGGTCAAGGACGGCGAGATCCGGAGCGAAGTCCGCTGAGGACACCGGATTCGACAGCGAACGCGGTTGAATCTGTCACAAACGGTTCCCGTCCGGCCTTTTCCTTGACCCCTCCGGTCGGTCCCTTAGCGTCGCCGCGATTTTCCGACGGCCCCATGAATATCCACGAATACCAGGCGAAGGAGCTTTTCGACCGATTCCAAGTCCCCAGCCCGCAGGGCAAGGTGGCATCCACCCCGGAGGAAGCGGCAGCCGCCGCCAAGGAATTCGCCGGAGCGAAGCTGGTGATCAAGGCCCAGGTGCATGCCGGCGGCCGCGGCAAGGGCCACTTCAAGAATGGCTTCCAAGGCGGGGTCCACCTCATCGAATCGCCCGGGCAAGCCGCCGAATTCGCCG
>CAMLOZ010000447.1 GCA_946481625.1 uncultured Haloferula sp.
CAGGTGGGGGACTATTCCGAATTGGATGATGCCGGGCGGACCGTTCAGTTCATGCTCATACGCAATATCGTGATCGCCTTCTGGGCGGATGACGCGGTAAGGGAACTCCGAATTGTGGAGATTGAGGAGGTGTGAGCCGGTCCCGCCACCCCACCCTCCAGCCCCATTTCTTTCATCGGGCTTTGCAGATCCTAAAGGATCGTTTATAGCCCTCCCCCATGCCGAGCGATTTCCTCGATCCATCGGGCCTCCTCGAAAACGGCGGCCCGATTCTCTGGCTTCAGGCGGCGCTGGCCTTTTTCGGGGCCGTCTTCGTGGTCGAACGGCTGTTTTTCTTCCATCGCGCCCGGATCAACGTCGGCGACCTGCTCGTCGGCCTCTCGAACCACGTCCGCCGCAAGGCCTACGCCGAGGCCATGCACGAGGCCGCCCGCGCCCCCGGCCCGGTCGCCCGCGTCGCCCACTCGGTCCTGCTCCGCCACTCGATGGACCGCCCGGACCTGCGCGATATCGCCCAGGAAGCCGGCCAGCTTGAAGTCCCGCGGATCGAGAAAAACCTGCGCGCGATCCTCGCCGTCTCGGTCCTCGCCCCGCTCACCGGCATGCTCGGCACCGTCCTCGGCCTGGCGGAGACCTTCCAGCGCATGAGCGAGCGCGGCGGCGCGGCCGGCTCCACGGAACTCGCCTCCGGCGTCCTGATGGCCCTCGTGACCACCGCCGTCGGCCTGACCATCGCGATCCCTGCCTACCTCTTCTACCTCTACTTCCTCGGCCGGGCGAAACGCCTCTTCCACCGCATCGAGCGCACCGGCATCGAAATGGTGAACATGATCTGCGACGCCCGCATGGACACCGGCATCGTTTCGATGCGGGACGAACTCGACGCCCGCCGCCGGGAAGAGCGCAAGAAGTGATGAAGCTGGAATCCACGCTGCCGGAGCGGCCCGGCTTCCTCTTCGTGGTCCCGGCCTTCAACCTGCTGGCGCTGTTGATCGCTTTCATCCTGCTGAATCCCGCCTTCGTCAGCCAGCACGGGGTGTCCTTGGAATTGCCGGTTTCCCGCTACCAGATGGAGCGGCAAACGGACGCCAGCGTCGTCTCGATCACCGCCGGCGATCCGCCCGGCTACTGGCTGGAGCGCGAGGAACTCACGCTCGGCCAGCTTTCCGAGCGCCTCGATGCCCGCCGCGGCAGCGAGTCCACCCCGGCCAGCACCCTTCTCCTCCGGGTGGACCGGGGCGTGCCGGTCGAAACGCAGCAAAGGGTCGCGGAAATCGCCCTCCAGAAAGGATTCCGCGTCTGGGTGCTCGGCCAGTCGCCGGATTCCCAGCCAGAGGCCGCGAAAGAATCCCCCTGAACGATGTTCGGCCTCCGCTCCAAGCGCACGACCCGCGACCGCCGGATGGGCTTGGTCTTCCAGTGGCGCCTGCCAGTGGGGAACCACATGAGCTTCCTCAGCGCCGTCGCCGTGGTCACGCTGATCAGCGCCGGACTCGCCGCCACCGTGCGGGTCCGCGTCGGTGGGGGTGGCTCCCTGCGCCACCCGGAGCGCCGCGGCTCGCTGATCTTCGTGCCCCAGGGCGGGGAATGGGAGTCCCTCCGCACTCTCGCACTGGAAGCCGGTCCCTTCCCGGTGCGCGAAGACCCGGCGAAGGACCCCGCGGTCGCCGCGCTTGTCGAAGGAAGCATCGCCGCGGCAGACCTTCCCGGATACCGCTACCGGCCGGCTTTCCAGCCGATTTCCGTGGTGGAGCCTGCCTCCGCCCGCTTGGCGACCGGCAAGGTCACTTCCGGCAACCTCCCGCCCTTGCCCGACCCCGAGCCCCCGGTCGCCGATGCCGCCCCCCGCGCCCCCCTGCAGCCGGTGGTCCTCAGCGCGAACGGCCTTCGGGTGCTGCCTCCGTCCGAGCCGCCCCCCGCCGGGCTGCTACAGGGCAATCGCTACCTCCTCGCCTACGATTCCCTGGGCCGAGTGTCGCGGGTCACCACTGTTTTCAGCCCGCAGGATGCCGCCGCAGATGCCGCCGCGGTCGAATCCTGGCTCCGCCAGGTTGTCATCGAGGGTGGCGAAAAATCCGGCGGCTGGGCGGCTGTCGAAATCTCCGGCGGATCATGATCGAGCTCACCCTCACCGAACTCGCCGCCTGGGCCATCGGTGCCGCGATGGTGCTCGTGGCCTTCTTTTCCTGGATCTCCCGCTGGTCGAACCGCAATGCCGAGCGCCGCTCGCTGCGCCGCCGCGTCTCCTGCCGCCTCTGCCTGATGGTGCTGGAAGACGAGGGCAGGGGGCGTATCTTCCAGTGTCCTCACTGCGGTGCCAGCAACGAAAGGGGCCGCAACCGCAGCTTGGGATGAGGCTTGCCACCCATCCCGCCAGACCTTAAGGACGCCCGAACTTCCCAGCACGCCCCGTCACATTCCCATGAGCGAAAGAAGAGTCGTCATCACCGGCATCGGCTGTGTCAGCCCCCTTGGCAACGATCTCCAGTCCACCTGGGAGGGCATGAAGGCCGGCCGCAGCGGGATCAAAACGATCACCCAGCTCGATCCCGCACCCTACGACTGCAAGATCGCCGGCGAGGTGAAAGACTTCTCGCCCGACCAGTATTTCAACGTCCCGAAGGATTCCCGCCGCTCGGACCGCTACGTGCAATTCGCCGTGGCCGCCGCGAAGATGGCCATGGACGACTGCGGCATGGATCTCGAAGCAATCGACCGCCGCCGCTTCGGCGTGATGGTCGGCAGCGGCATCGGCGGCCTCGGCACGCTCGAGCGCGAGCACGAGGTCTGCCTCACAAAGGGACCCAAGCGCGTCTCGCCCTTCACCATCCCGATGATGATTTCGAACATCGCCAGCGGGATCATCTCGATGGAGTACCGCCTCTACGGCCCGAACATGGTCATCGTCACCGCCTGCGCGACCTCCAACCACAACATCGGCGAGGCCTGGCGCATGATCAAATTCGGCGATGCCGATGCCTTCCTCGCTGGTGGCGCGGAATCCACCATCCTGCCGATGGGGCTCGCGGGCTTCTCCAACATGAAGGCGCTCAGCACCCGCAACGACGAACCCGAACGCGCCTCCCGTCCCTTCGACAAGGGCCGCGACGGCTTCGTGATGGGTGAAGGCGCGGGCGTGGTCGTGATCGAGGAGCTCGAACATGCGAAGAAGCGCGGCGCGAAAATCTACGCGGAGCTCGTCGGCTACGGCGTGAGCGCGGATGCCCATCACCTCAGCGCTCCCTCGCCCGATGGCACCGGCCCCGCCTACGCGATCGGCATGGCGCTCAAACACGCGAAGCTGAACCCGGAAGACGTGCAGTATCTCAACGCCCACGCCACCTCCACCGGCCTCGGCGACGTGGCGGAAACCCGTGCGATCAAGCTGGCCTTCGGCGATCATGCGAAGAATGGCCTGATGGTCAGCTCCACCAAATCCATGACCGGTCACATGCTCGGTGCCGCCGGCGGCATCGAGATCATCGCCAGCGTCATGTCCATCGTGGACAATGTCGTGCCGCCCACCATCAACGTGGACGATCAGGACCCCGAGTGCGATCTCGACGTGGTGCCGAATACCGCCCGCGAAACCAAGGTGGACGTCGCCCTCAGCAACAGCTTCGGCTTCGGCGGCCACAACGCCTCGCTGCTGGTGAAACGCTTCTAAAGGGTAGGGCGCGGCGGCCCGCCGCGCCGTCACTCGCGGCGAAAGCCGCATCGGGCGATTCTTTTTCTAATCCCATGGATTCGCCCCTTCACCGCCACTTCTCGGAGATCACCTTCGCGGACACCGACTGCAGCGGCTGGATCCATTTCCCGAAGATCTTCCGCCACGTGGAAGAGGCGGAGCATGCCTGGCTGGCGACGCAGGGGATTCCGATCATCAGCCGCGAGGAAGGCGGCTGGCCGCGGGTGCAC
>CAMLOZ010000448.1 GCA_946481625.1 uncultured Haloferula sp.
AATCCGTTCATCTTTCGCGACATCCATGCGTACGTGAACGGCGAGGTGGTCGCCTCCATGGCGGCAACCGGGGCCATCGCGACGACGACCAACGCGGTGAACATCGGCACCAAGACGACGGGATCCACCGGGGGCGACCACATGAACGGCTACCTGGACGACGTGCGCATCTACCGCCTCGCCTTGGACACCGCGGAGATGTCCTTGCTCGGATCGCAAGACAGCGTGGTCACCATCGCGGCTACCGACTCGGTGGCGCAGAAAGGGACCTCCAACACCGGCACCTTCAGGGTGACCCGCAGCGGTCCGACCACGGAAGACCTGCAGGTGGGCCTGACGGTCGCATATGGCAGCACGCAGGCGCTGCCGCGGATCGACTACAACCTCGCGCCGCTGCCCACGAGCTTCGTCATCCCCGCGGGCCAGTCCTCCGCCGATCTGACGCTCACCGGCGTGGACCGCGATTACCCGACCGGTTCGCTGACGGTGACCCTCTCGGTGGGCGATGCCGGGCAGTATGTGGCGGGCAGCGCTTCGAGCGCGCAGGTCCTGCTTCACGATTCGCCTCTGAACAACTGGAAGACGGCGGTCTTCGGAAGCCTCGCCGCGGCCCAGCAAGCCCCCGCATACGACGATGCGGATGGTGATGGCGACGGGCTGGAAGTGCTGATGGAAGCCGCGCTGGGAGGCAGCCCGACCGGCATGGACAGCGCGCGGCTGCCGCTCGAAGAGATCGAACTGATCGGCGGCCAGCTCTACCTGACATCCACCTACATCCGTCCGAAGCCGGCAATCGCGGGCATCTCCTATCACCATCGTACTACCGTGGACCTGGCCGACGGGCCGTGGAACGAAGCCGCGATGGTGGAAGGCTATCCGCAGGACAACCTGAACGGCACGGAGACGGTCAAGGTGCGCTCGCTGCTGCCGATCGGGGACGAACCGAAGCAATTCCTGAGACTGGAGGTCACGCGGCCCTGAGCTCCGTAGCCGCGGTGGTGACACCGCGGCGGCACGGGAGATGAACCGACACCCCCGATCCGTCCGCTCCCTCACGAACGCCACCACTCCTCAGCGGACTGGTTCGCAAGGGGCATCCTTCCACAGTCCAAGGCGGCTCCTCCGCGGTCCCTCTAATCCCCCAGCACCTCCCCCAACACCCCGACCAAACTCTCCCTCAAGGGCACCGCTTTCTCCGCGAGCCTCGCCTGCTCCTTCTCATACTCTTTCCGGCCCTCCGGCGTCTCGATCCGCACCGGCTCGAAGCCGTACCCCGCCAGGTCATAAGGACTCGCACGCATGTCCAGGTCGCGCAGCTCCATCGCCAGTTCGAAGCAATCCAACAACAGCTCCGAACCCGGCCAAGGCATCGCCTTGAAGGTCCACTTGTAGAGATCCATGTTCGCGTGCACGCAGCCCGGCTGTTCGAAATCCGGGCGACCCGCCAAGGTCGGCTGCAAGCGGTTCAGCGGCTGCGCGCCGGCATGGAAGAAGCGGAAGGCATCGAAGTGGGAACAACGCAGCGGCCGCGACTCCACCAGCGCGTCCACTTCCGCCTGAGGCAGTCTCAACGGCGTGGTCCTCGCATGGCGGACCTCCTCGCCGCGATACACCATCGCCCACTCGTGCAAGCCGTGGCAGGAGAAGACCGGCGGACGGTCGCGCGTCGCCACCAGCAACTCGCGCATCCACCGCAGGCGGGCGCGCTCCTTGTCGGAGAGCAAGCCCGGGTCCGCGAAGACCCGGTCGTCCTCCACGCGGTAAGGCACCTTCGCCAGATGGCTTGGCAGAGGACCGGCGATCCCGAGCGCCGTGCCGAAGGGCGGATGCCATTCCTCGATCTTCGCGTAGGAGAAGCGGTAGTAAGTGAAGAGGAAATCGTCCACGGGATGCGGCTTGTTCGCCGCGCGGCGGTCCCTCGCGGGCACGGTCCAGCGCTCGGCCCGCGCGCGATGGGAAGCGGCCCGGGCGGTCCATTCGCATGCGGGGAGCACGCGCTCTGCGGTGGTGGCGGACACGTCGCGCGCAGCCAAGCATGCCGGGGGTGCCATGGCGAGCGCGGGATCGGCGTTGGAACCAAGCGTCCGGTTTGGAATCCGCGTTCCATTGACGCCCCCGGAGAGCCGCGCCTACTGTTCCGGACATTCATGAAGCGACGCAACGCGACGATTCTCTCCTCCGGAGCCCTGCGCTGGTCCACAGCCTGCATCCTCGCGGGCCTCGGCCTGAGCGGCTGCCAGCGGAGCTACGTGGCCACGGCCAAGGACCAGCAGATGGCGGAAACGCAGAAGCGGATCGAAACGCTCGACGCCCAGAAGATGAAGCTCATGAGCGGCGAGGTGCCGAACAACTTCCACATCGAGGGCGTCGGCTACTACCACTCGCTGGCCCGCGATTTCTACCAGCATCCCTACGGCTTCGAGCACCAGGGCAAGTGGTTCGTGGACGGCACCTGGGTCGCGCAGCCGCCGCTGGAAAACGAGTCCTCCAGCAAGCCATCCCCCGAAGCGATCAAGAAAGTGCAGGCCGCGCTCGAACGCGAGGAGCAGCTTCTCGCCGGTCAATCCGGAGCCGCTGCGGGCAACCACCATCACGGCGGCTTCGGCATGGGGAATGCCCTGCTGATGTACTGGCTGCTCTCCGGCAACCGCGGCGGCTTCGTCGCGGGCCCCGGCTTCCAGCGTGCCGCCGCTCAAGCCCCCGCATGGCAGGGCGAGGTGGAGCGCCAGCGCGGCGCGGTGAATGCCTACGCTTCCTCGAATCCCGGCTACCGCCGCATGGTCGAGCAAAGCCGGACGAGCGGGGTGCCCGTGCGTAGCGGACAATCGGTGCGCGGTGGCTTCGGCTCCAGCCGCAGCGGCGGCGGCTTTTCTTCCGGCACCTGATGAAGACACCCGTGCGTCTGGAGCTGCGGCCGCCGCGCAGCGGTTGGCAGGAGCGTGTGGAATCGGCCGGCCTGATCTGGCATGGTGCCGGAGGCGAGCCGTACTGGACCGAGGATCGCAATCTCGTCTTCACGCTCGAAGCCGCCGAGGTGCTGGAGGATGCCGCGAACGAGCTGCACGCGATGTGCCTGCATGCTTGCGGGGAGATCTCGCAGCGCGGCTGGTGGGATCGCCTCGCGATTCCCGAATCCGCCATCGGCATGGTGCAGGCTTCCTGGCTGGTCGGTGACAAGTCGCTCTACGGCCGCTTCGATCTCGCCTGGGACGGCACCGGCACGCCGAAACTCCTGGAATACAACGCCGACACGCCGACCTCGCTGCTCGAAGCCGCGGTCATCCAGTGGCAATGGCTGGAGGATGTCGCCCCGCAAAGCGACCAGCTCAACTCCATCCACGAGGCGCTGGTCGAGCGCTGGAGCCTCTTCCCCGAACCGTTGATCCACTTCGCCTGCAAGTGGGATCACCTCGAAGACCGCCAGACCATCGCCTACCTCGCGGAGACCGCCGAGCAGGCGGGCAAGACGGTGGAGCTGATGGACATCGGCGAGGTCGGCTTCTCGGAGGAAGGCCGTTTCACCGATCTTGCCGAACGGCCGGTCCAGCGGCTCTTCAAGCTCTACCCCTGGGAATGGATGGCGGAGGAACCCTTCTTCGCGGAGATCGGGCGCGAGCGCTCGCGCTTCACCGAGCCGGCGTGGAAGATGATGCTCTCGAACAAGGGCATCCTGCCGATCCTCTGGGAGCTGAACCCGGGCCATCCCTTGCTACTACCCGCATCGTACTCGCTCGAAGGCCTCGGCGGCATCGACCGCTGGGTCGAGAAGCCCTTCTTCGGCCGCGAGGGCGCGGGCGTCTCCCTCCGTTCGCGCGGTCCCTACCACTCGCCGCCGCCGCTGCCCCCGCAGGACGGCCCGGTCGTTTACCAGCAGCACGCCAACCTTTTCCAAGCCGGCGGC
>CAMLOZ010000449.1 GCA_946481625.1 uncultured Haloferula sp.
GGCCGGTCCGGCAGCGTGGCGTGCTCCGGCCGGTGCTGCTGGCCGCTGCCTCCGCCCCGGCCGTCCCAGAGCCGGGAGATCCCCGCGGTGCCATTGCGGATCAGGTACACGGCACCGAATGCGACCGTAAAAACGGCCACCAGTGCCAACAAACGGCGAAAGCCTTGTTGCATGGGTCGGGGTGAAACGGGGGTGACTGCGCGTGAAACAGGACGCTGGAATCCCGCCATGGCAAGGAAATCCTCACCGCCGCAGGATTGTCTGTGAAATCGTCTCAGTTGCCGCCCAGCGGCTTCGGAATGGTGAAGCGGTCGCCATCCTCCGCCGCAGCGGTGAGCACTTGCAAGGCGGCAATGTAGTCCTTCCAAGCCGCTTGATGCGCGGCGATTTGCTTGGAGAGAAGGTCGTAGCGGTAGTCGTCGTCTTTTTTGTCCATCATGCGGGCGAGGGTCCGCATGCTGTCGGCCGCCGCCACCGCCGCCTTGTGCAGGTCGCGGTCGCGGATGTCGATGAAGCCGCCCATCTTGTCGAGTTTGGCGCGGCATTGCTCGTGGATGTCGTCGAGCCGGTTGGAGACCAGCTTGTCGGTGGAAGTCTCGCCCACCGGGCCGATCGGCTGCAGCGCCTCGCGGATTTCCTGTGCCAGCACCGCGCGCTGCAGGAATCGGGGGCGGCTGCCCGAACCCTGCAAGGCCAGCAGCTTGGCGGAGGCATGCTGCGGCATGGAAGCCGCAAGTTGGTTCAGCCGCGCCTGCGTGGAGGGATGGGCCAGGAAGGTGCCGATCGGTTTGCCGTTGCCGACCTTCTTGATCTCGGCGAAGCGGGTGTAGGCATCCTGGATCTCCGCCTTCGGGCTGGCCGACCCCAGGTCGCAGAGTTCATCCGCCGTCTCCGCCAGCAGCACCTCGTTCTTCATGAAGAACGCGGCATCATCCAGCACCAGCAAACCCGTCAGGTAGTCCGCCGCGGCGGCCGGCAGGATCAGCCGGACTCCCGTCCGCTCTTCCGAAAGGGCGCGGAGGGAAGGCCAGAATCGCGGCGGCAACTCCAGCTTCCCGCCTTTTCCAACCACCGCGAAAGCCCTCGCCTCGGGCACCTTGCCGGTGATCCCGCCCTCCATCATCAGGGCACAGGTCCCGGACAGCGAGGCACCGTTCCATTCGTGCAGGAATTCCTTTTCCCTCTCCCACGTGAAATTGCCACGCGTCGGCGTCAGGCCCGGATGCCGGCGACCGAGGAGCGCTTCGACTTCCTTGGATGCCGCGCTCAGCGGCTGCGAGGCCTCCCACGCCGAAAGATTGATCGAAACCGGAGAACCCTCGCCGCCCGGACCCACGCTCAGGTGGACCGGCAGCATCATGAAGACGTTCTTCTCAAGGCGGGCATCCTTGATCCACGCCGGGGCGGCCACGGTGAACTCCTTGAGCGCGGGCTCCTTGCTGCCGGCGGGCTTGTCGTCCATCGGTTCGTCCGTCTTGTCCGGCTCGGGGACCTTCTTCGGCTGGAAAGCGCTCGCCGGGGCGATCCAATCCTTCCACGCGCCCTGCTCCCCTTCTTCGCGGCGGATTTCCGCCTTCGGATGAGCCGGATCGGCGAGCACCAGCACGTCGCCCAGGCATGCGGCGAGTGCTTGCCCATCGGGACCCGCTTCCGGCATTTCCAGCCATCCGGCCACCTGCCAAGCGCGGCTCAATGCCTGCTCGCGCTCCTTGTTCCCGAATTTCTCGGGCGTCCCGCCGGCCTGTAGGGTCGTGATCAGCTCCCGTGCCTGCCGGTTCGCGGGGTCCAGCGCCAACGCCAGCGCGGTCATCTGGGCAAGGCCGCGCCAGCCTTCCGCGCCTTCGGGCAGCGGGGCTCCGGTCAAGGTCAGCACCTGCCGGGAAAGCGCTGTCATCGTATCCACATCGACCGGCAGTTTGTCCCGCCGGAAGGGCACGGGGCCCTCGGCGGGAGCCACGAACTCCGCGCGTCCCACCGCCATGAATGCCGCCAGGGCAAATGCCAGCCATCTCATCCGCTTCATCCTAGCCACCCATACGCCCCCCCGCGAGCCGGAATTACCGCCCCCTTTGCAACTTGCGGGTCTTCATTTTCCTCCCCGCCGAAGGCGCACTCCGATTGATGATTGGAAGATTAGTGATTAGTGCTTTCCCGATGCCTTTGCCCGCCGATCTCCACACCAGCACCCGTGAGGAAGTGATGTTCTTCGATACTGACATCGGCGGCGTGGTCCACAACCTCGCCTACCTGCGCATGATCGAAACCTGCCGGACCCGTCTGGCGGCGAAAATGGGCATGGATCTGCGCTCGATGTCGGAAACCAAGCTCTTCCCGGTCGTCGTCCGCACCGAGATCGACTACCGCCGCCCCGCCACCCTCGGGGATGTCCTGCTGCTCCACGGACGTCTCGATGAAATGCAGCGCGCCCGTTTCTGGTGCGCCTTCGAAGTCCGCCGCGAAAGCGACGACGCCCTGCTCATCACCTGCCGCCAGGCACTCGCCCTCGTGCAGATGCCCGGGGGCAGGCCGGTCCGGCTGCCGAAGGAGTGGGGGGAGTGATGCCGCCTCAGGACAGCTTCGACTTGGCCGCCGCCACCAGCTCCCCGAGCTTCTCGCGCTCGGGTGCCGCGCCGCGTGCCTGGTCCGGCTTGCCGCCGCCCTTGCCACCGGCGATAGCCGCGAGGTCCCGCAGGATGTCCCCGGCCTTGTGGCCGGCGGCCTGCGCGGCGTCGCCGCAATAGGCACCCAGATGCAGCTTCTCGCCGTCGTCCACGATCACGAAGCCCGCCCCGGCGTAGCCCTGCTTTTTCATCCCGTTCAGCAGCTCCTGGAGCAAGGAGGCATCCGCCTCGAAGCTCGCCACGATCGGCCCGCCCGCCGCGATCAGCTCCGCGAGCGCCGCATCTGCCTGCTTCGCGGCCGCCCCGGCCTGGAGTTTTTTGAAGCGCTTCTCGGCTTCGATTGCCGCTTCCTTTGTCGCTTCCAGCGCGGTGCGTGCGGCCTTGAAGGCATCGTTGATCGCGCGAATGTCCGCCGCGGCGTAGTAGGATTCCACGTCCGGCAGCGGGGCATCGGCCCCGGGCACGCCCGCTTCACCGATGGACGCGAGCTTCTCATTCGCGGTGTGCAGCTTCGCTTCCGCAGCCTGCGTGTCCGCTTCGAGTTGGGCGGCCGATTCCTTCAGGAAAGCCAGCGTGCTTGCGCCGCAGACCGCCTCGATGCGGCGCACGCCGGAAGCGATCGCGCCCTCGCTCTTGATCTTGAAGAGCCCGATCTCGCCGGTGTTCCGCACGTGCGTGCCGCCGCAGAGTTCCATCGAATAGCCGTCCAACTCGCCGCGACCGCCACCGATCTGCACCACGCGGACCAGCTCGCCGTACTTGTCGCCGAAGAATTGCATGATGTCCGCGCGGCCCTTGATTTCCGCATGCGGCACCTCGCGCCAGGACACCGGATCGTTCTCGGTGATGCAGGCGTTCACCTTTTCCTCCATCGCCGCGATCTGCTCGGGCGTGACCGCACCGCTGTTGAAGTCGAAGCGCAGGCGGTTTTCATCCACGGAGGAGCCTTGCTGCGCTGCGTCCTTCGAAACGACCTCGTGCAGCGCCCAATGAAGCAAGTGCGTCGCCGTATGGTGAGCCTCGATCGGCCGCCGGCGGCTGGTGTCGAGTTCGAGCACCACGGCCTCTCCCACCAGGCTATGCATCCCTTTAGGGAAGGCGGTTCCTTCTCCACCAACTTGCATGAACTCATAGTTGTCCTTCTTGAGGAGAAAACCGCGGGCCTTGCCGATGTTCACGACCCCCGCGATCTCTGGACTCTCCCCATAGAACTTCATGTAGCCGCTGTCGCCGACCTGGCCGCCCATCTCCGCGTAGAAGGGGGTCTTGTCCGTGATTA
>CAMLOZ010000450.1 GCA_946481625.1 uncultured Haloferula sp.
CCACTCGGCGTGGTCGGGCAAATCATTCCGTGGAATTTTCCGCTGCTGATGGCGGCGTGGAAGCTGGGGCCGGCGCTGGCGGCGGGCAACACGGTGGTGCTGAAGCCCGCCGAGCAGACGCCGCTTTCGGCGATCCGGCTGGCGGAGCTGGCGCTGGAGGCGGGGCTTCCCGAAGGCGTGTTGAACGTGGTGACGGGCTTCGGTGAAACCGCGGGTGCCGCGCTTGCCGGGCACGACGGGGTGGACAAGATCGCCTTCACCGGATCGACGGAGGTCGGGAAGATCATCGTCCGCGCCGCCGCGGGGAACTTGAAGAAGGTCACGCTGGAGCTGGGCGGGAAATCGCCGACGATCGTGTTCAAGGATGTCGCGGACGTGGATGCGGCGATCCAGGGCGCGGCGAACGCGATCTTCTTCAACCACGGCCAATGCTGCTGTGCCGGGTCGCGGCTGTATGTGCAGAAGGGCATCTTCGACCGCGTGGTGGAAGGGGTTTCGGACCGGGCGAGGAGCATCAAGCTGGGAGCCGGAGTGGATCCCGAAACCGAGATGGGTCCGCTGGTTTCCGAAGAGCAATTGAAGCGGGTCACCGGCTATCTCGAGTCCGGCCGGAAGGAGGGCGCGAAGGCGGTCGCCGGTGGCAAGCGGGTCGGGGATCGCGGTTACTTCGTGGCTCCGACGGTTTTCACCGGTGCCACTTCCCAAATGAAAATAGTGCGCGAGGAGATCTTCGGCCCGGTGGTGGTCGCGGAGCCCTTCGACGACATCGAGAAAGTGGTGCAGCAGGCGAACAACTCGGACTACGGGTTGGCCGCGAGCGTGTGGACGAGGGACATCAGCAAGGCGCATCGCACCGCTGCCTTGCTACGCGCCGGGACGGTGTGGGTGAATTGCCACAATATCTTCGATGCTTCGTTGCCCTTCGGCGGTTACAAGCAATCCGGGTGGGGGCGTGAGATGGGTCACGAGGCGCTCGAGCTCTATACGGAAACGAAGGCGGTGTGCGTGGCGCTTTGATTCCGCCGGTCCGTTGCGGCGTCCCTCGCGGGGCGCCGCAACGTTTCGCGCGTGGAGCGAACTTTGGCAGAATCCGGGAATGCATTGATCTGGAGCTGGCGGGCTCTCCGGCGGAAGCTCCCGCCAATCTATCACCTCCTATGATTCCCCGCCCTTTCGTATCCTGCCTGTTGCTTGCATCCCTGTTTGCCCCCTGCCCGGGAGCGGTGCTCTTCACGGACAACTTCACGGTTGATGCCAATATCAACGATCCGAACTACCAGTATGACAGCCCGGGACGGCAGGGGGGGACCTTGTCCACCCTGACCTACACCGAGCGCTTCGCGGGTACGGGAAGCCAGGAGCAGGTGGGGAATTCAACGACTTTTCCGGGCAACTCCAACGCCCTGCTTCTCGCCTTCGGCGGCGGGGCGCGGATCAACTATGACTTCGCGACCGTTTCGGGGCCGCTTGAGATCACCTTCGACGGGATCGTGAGCGATGGAGTCAGCGGCGACGCCACGAACTGGGTCAGCTTCAATATCGGGCAGCTTGCGCAGGACAACTTCGTGACGACCGGGGAGTTCGGGATCCTGTTCCGTGCGAACGGCGGGACGGAGTATTTCGATCACGGCTCCGGTACCACAGGTGTTTCCGGAACGAATATCGGCTTCAATGTCTTCACCGATTACCGGATCGTGCTGTCCGACACCGCGGGCACGGGTTCGGCCTTCGGATCGAATGGCAGCGTGATTTCCTACTACCAGGGGGGAACGCTTCTCGACACGATCACGATCGGGCAGTTGAGCGCGACCAGCGGTTATTTGGGCTTCGGTGCCACCTCGATTGGCGGGATCGACAATCTGCAGATTTCCAGCGTGCCGGAGCCCGGAGCCGCGGCGTTGGCCGGGCTTGCGGGGCTGATGGTCCTGCGTCGTCGGCGTGGGCGCTGAGGCAGGCTAAATCTCGCTGAAGTTCACGCCGAGTTCGCTCGCGATGCGGGCGATCTTGGCGCGCTCGCGGGGCTCGATGAGGGTGATGGAGATACCCTTCTTGCCCGCGCGGGCGGTGCGACCGCTACGGTGGGTGTAGTATTCGAGCTGCTCCGGCGGCTGGTGGTGGATCACGAAGGCGAGGTTGTCGACATCGATGCCGCGGGCGGCGACGTCGGTGGCGATGAGCACGCGGAAGCGGCCTTTTTTGAAGGATCGCATGACCTTGTCGCGTTCGGGCTGGGTGAGATCGCCCTGCAGGACGTCGACGGGGAAGCCTTCCTTGGCGAGGAGCTTGCCGAGGGTGATGGCACCAGCCTTGGTGCGGCAGAAGATGAGCCCGCGGTCCTCCTCGCGGCGCCTGAGGAAGCCGGCGATGAACTCCATTTTTTCGTCGCGAGCGCAGACGGCGAAACGGTGGTCGATGTCGCGGTTGACGACATGGCTGCGGTCGATGGTCAGCGTGTGCGGCTTGGCGGACATGCAGTCCTTGATGAGGAGTTGGATGGCATCCGGGAAGGTGGCGGAGAAAAGCCAGGTGCTGCGGCGCTGGCGGGTGCAGCCGATGATCGTGGCGAGTTCCTTCTTGAAGCCCATGCTGAGCATTTCGTCGGCCTCATCGAGCACGAGGTGTTTCACCGCGGCGAGTGAAAGCGCCTTCTGGTTGAGCAGTTCGACGAGCCGGCCGGGGGTGGCGACGACGATGTGGGTGGGACGCTGGAGCGCGGCGATCTGGCGGTCCATCTTGTCGCCGCCGCTGACGACCTCGACGAAGATCTTCGCGGAGTACTTCGTATAGCGGAAGAGCTGCTTGCCGATCTGCTTGGCGAGTTCGCGTGTGGGGGCGACGACGAGGCCTTGGATCTCCTTTGACTTCGGATCGATCTTGGTGAGCAGGGGCAGGCCGAAGGCGGCGGTTTTGCCGGTGCCGGTCTGAGCCTGGGCGATGAGGTCGCCGCCGTTTTCCAGAAGATAGGGGATGGCCTTCTCCTGGACTTCGGTAGGGGTGACGATGCCGAGTTCCTCGAGGCCGCGGATGAGGTCGGCAGGGATGCCGAGTTCTTGGAAGGTGCTCACGTGCGGCGACCTTGCGCGCTGCGGGCGCGGGTGGCGAGCGGTGAATCGTCTGGTGCGGTGCGGCGGGGGAATGCGATCTTCCGGATCATGAATCCCGTGACCGACAATCCATCCCGACAGCGCTTCGAACTGGTCGAGGAAGGGAAACTCGCTTTCGCCGACTACCATGTGAGCGGCGATGTCCTGATCCTTCCCCATGTGGAGGCGGATCCGGCCTTGCGCGGCCGCGGGGCGGCGGGCCGCTTGATGGCGGGAGTGATGGAGATCGTGCGCGAGCGTGGATTGAAGGTGCGGCCGGTGTGCAGCTATGCGGTGGCGTGGCTGGAGAGGCATCCGGAGCACGCGGATTTGGTGGAGCGGGGTCGCTAGAGCTTTCCAGGAATGGGGCTCGCTGGGATCCCTTCGGGGTCGGGGCATTGACCGGCTCCAAGTGGAGAAGCCTTTGCGCTTGCCGCGGTTAAGATTTCCGTAGTATCGAGGGGCGAGCGTATCCATGAACCCTCCCTTCAGGATCCCGACCTTCGTCATCCTTGCCATGGCATCGCCCTTGTTTGCGGGCGAGCGTCTGATGGTGGATGGCTACGCGAGGCAGTCCGGCGGCAGTCTCCTGTTGGGACTTTCGCCAGCGGGTGCCGCGGTGTTCTCGGTGCCCGCGGCACCAAGCGACCGCAGCTTCGTTCCACCGTCGCGGGTGAAATGGGAGGTGGAACTCACCGGCGGCACCAGCGTGCAAGGCTTGCCCGTCGCGATTGCGCTACGCAGCGCGCCCGATTCCTATGCTTGGCCTGAGGGAGAGGAACATTA
>CAMLOZ010000451.1 GCA_946481625.1 uncultured Haloferula sp.
TGCCCCTCGTCGCGGTGTTCATCGAGGCCTTCCGGCGCGGCTGGGAAGTCTTCGCCGCTTCGCTGGAAGAGGATGCCGCGCTCTCCGCGATCAAGCTGACCTTGCTTGCGGCCTTCATCTCCGTGCCGCTCAATACCGTCTTCGGGCTCGCCGCGGCGTGGCTGGTCACCAAGTTCCGCTTCAAAGGGCGCTCGTTCCTGCTCTCGCTCATCGATTTGCCCTTCGCCGTCTCCCCGGTCATCGCGGGCCTCGTCTTCGTCCTGCTCTTCGGGGCGAAGGGCTGGTTCGGCCCCTGGCTTCAGGAGCACGACATCAAGGTCATCTTCGCACTGCCCGGCATCGTTCTCGCGACCGTCTTCGTCACCTTTCCCTTCGTCGCCCGCGAGTTGATCCCGCTCATGGAGAGCCAGGGCAGCGACCAGGAAGAGGCCGCTGTCACGCTCGGCGCGCACGGCTGGCAGATCTTCCGCCGCGTCACGGTTCCCAACATCAAGTGGGGCCTGCTCTACGGCGTGCTCCTCTGCAATGCCCGCGCGATGGGCGAGTTCGGCGCGGTCTCCGTGGTCTCCGGCCACATCCGCGGCAAGACGAACACCCTGCCGCTGCACGTCGAAGTACTATACAACGAGTACCAATTCAGCGCCGCCTTCGCCTGTGCCGCGCTCCTCGCCCTCCTGGCCCTCGTCACCCTCGGTCTGAAAACCGCTGTCGAACACTTCACCGGCCACTCCGCAAAGGGGCGCCACTGATCCCTCCATGTCCGTCTCGATCCAATCCATCCATAAGACCTTCGGAAGCTACACCGCACTCGACGATGTGTCGCTTGAAGTGCCGAACGGTTCCTTGACCGCCCTCCTCGGCCCGTCCGGTTCGGGCAAGACGACGCTGCTCCGCATCGTCGCCGGGCTGGAATACGCCGATTCCGGCAGTGGTCGCGTGCTCTTCCACGGCGAGGACGTGACGGATGTCCCCGCCGGCAAGCGCGGCGTGGGCTTCGTCTTCCAGCATTACGCCCTCTTCAAGCACATGACCGTGGCGGAGAACATCGCCTTCGGCCTGACAGTTCTCCCGGGTTCCGCCAGGCCGGCGAAGGGCGAGATTAACGCCCGCGTGAAGGAATTGCTCCATCTGGTGAGGCTCGACGGCCTCGACAAACGTCGCCCGCATGAACTCTCCGGCGGCCAGCGCCAGCGCGTTGCGCTCGCCCGCGCGCTTGCCATCCGGCCGAAGGTCCTCCTGCTCGACGAACCCTTCGGTGCTCTCGACGCCCAGGTCCGCAAGGACCTCCGCCGCTGGCTCCGCCAGTTCCACGACGAGATCGGCCTGACCACGCTTTTCGTGACCCATGACCAGGAAGAAGCCCTCGAGCTCGCCGACCAGGTCGTTGTCATGCGCAATGCCAGGATCGAACAGACCGGCGCGCCGCAGGGAATCTACGACGAACCTCGTACCTCATTCGTTTACGAATTCCTCGGCGAGGTGAACAAACTCGACGACGGCCGGTACGTCCGCCCGCACGAGATCGAGCTCCGCTTCGCCGCGGAAGAAGGCGTCCACCTTCCCGGCCGCGTCAGCCATCTCTTCGTCGCCGGTCCTTTCGCGCGCCTCAGCGTCGTTCCGGAGAAGGGTTCGCGCCGCGAGATCGAGGTCTGGGCGACCCGCGAGAAGGTCGAGGAAATGGCCTTGGCCAGCGGCGACATCGTCGGCCTCCGTTTCCCCGAGCCGAAGCCCTCCCAGCGTCCTCGCAGGGCTGGCGAAAAGGAGGATCCCCGATCCCATCCGATTTGAGGACGCGGGATCACCGCGAATGTGTTTTGTTGGATCGACGTGCCGTGCCTCCCCTCATCCGGCAGTTGCCTCTCCTCAAGGCGTGGTCACGCTCACCTGCCTTACCTCGCCCGAGAACGCATGCGGTGCCGCATAGTCGCCCACCGGCGCGCCGCCGTCGCTGCCCACGGTCAGGCCCTGGCCCGGCTGGCGTTTGATCAGGCCCGCGACCTTGCCTTCGCCGACAGATTTGCCGTCCACCTTCAGCGTGACCTTGCCGCCCGCAGCGAGTACGGCCTCCACCTTGTGACCACCTGCGGTCAAGGACTCGCTCGACGTCACCGTCGATAGCTCGCCGCCGTCGCGCACGGAAAAGGCAAGCTTTCCATCCGCCACGTGCAGGGCATAGCCGCGGGAGCTTCCACCCTGGGCCACGATCACGCCCCCCGGTGTTTCACTCCCTTGGACCTCCGCGACGATGCTGAAGCCTTTTCCCGCGACATCCGGCGAGTCCTTGCCGGCAAGGGTGTCGCCGGATTTCCATGGCCCGGTCCGGGAAACATTGCTTGTCACCTCCTTCCCGGCGTTCTTGTAGCGATCGCCTTTTCTTGGTCCCGCGGGCCCCCACTTCGGATCGACAAGTCCGCTGTTCCACTCGCTCCAGAGGGCGGCGAGTTCCTTCACCTTCTCCGGATGTGTCGCGGCCAGATCGTTCTTCTCGCCGATGTCTTCCTTGAGGTTGTAAAGCTTCGCGCCCTCCGGCGCCGCCTTTCCTCCACCGTTGCGGGCGTTGCCGTCGGCGGAGGATTTCACCAGCTTCCAGTCGCCCTTGCGCACCGCGAGCTGCTCGCCGAAGCGCCAGAACAGCACCTCATGTGGAGGCTCCGTTTTCTCGCCATTCAAATAGGGCAGCAGGTTCACGCCGTCCAGCTTCCACGCCGGATCCACTTCCACCCCCGCGGCGGCCAGACTCGTCGGCAGCACGTCGAGCTGGATCACCGGCCGGTCCTCCGTCTTGCCGGCGGGGATCTTGCCCTTCCATTGCATGGAGAAAGGCACGCGGATTCCGCCTTCCGACGTCTGCGCCTTGTAGCCCTTCAGCGGACCGTTGCCGGAAGTGATCGAGGGCGTCGGCCCGCCATTGTCGCTGAAAAAATAAACCAGCGTGTCCTCCTCCAGGTTCAGCTCGCGCACCTTGTTCAGCACCGTGCCCACTGAATCGTCCAGGGCGGACAGCAGGCCGGCGAATTTCCGCCGCTTCGGATCCTTGATCGAACTAAAGCGGCTCTCGTACTTCTCCAGCGTCTCCAGCGGCGCGTGCACCGCATTGAACGGCAGATACACGAACCATTGCTGGTCCTTCTTCCGCTCGATGAAGGACGTGGCTTCGCGGGCGAAGGCCTCCGTCAGGTAGCCCGGATCCTTCACCGGTTCCGTGCCGTGAAAGATTGCCGTCTTTCCCTTGCCCGGGTTCACATAGCTGTGGGCCCCGCCCAGGAAGCCGTAGAACTCGTCGAAGCCGCGCTTCTGGGGATGATATTCCGGCGCGGTGCCCAGATGCGACTTGCCGAACCATCCCGTCGCATAGCCTGCCGCCCTCAAACGGTCGGCGATCGTCGTCTCCTCCAGGGAAAGCCCGATTTCCGCATTCGCCTCCGACGGTGGTCCGGGATTGAACTCGTGACCGAAGCGCTGCTGGTAGCGACCCGTCAGCAAGGCCGCCCGCGTCGGGCTGCAATACGGTCCGCTCACGTAACCGTTGGTGAAGCGGATCCCGTTCTTCGCGATGCTGTCGATGTTGGGCGTTGGAATATCGTGGGTGAATCCTTGCGAGGTCAATTCGCCCCAGCCAAGGTCATCGGCCACGATGAGCAGGATGTTCGGTTTGCGCTCGGCATGCACGGGAAGCGCGAGTGCGGCGAGGAGGCCCACGAGGGCAGGGAATGTCTTCATGTCGTTTCCTGGATCGGGTGGTTTGGGAAGCGCCGGTCGCCGTGCAGCCGGTTCCACTTGCCTCCTTCATGGAACTCGACTCCGTCCTCCGGGTTGCGGGTCTTCGCCATGAAGTGCGTTACAGCGCTTGCCTTGACGTCT
>CAMLOZ010000452.1 GCA_946481625.1 uncultured Haloferula sp.
GCGTGACCGAGGTCAACGAGAAGACCAAGGCCCACTGGTCCTACAAGCCGATGACTCGGGTGGAGCCGCCGGAGGTCGCCGATCCCGCATGGGCGGTGAACCCGGTGGACGCCTTCATCCGTGCGAAGCTCGACGAGAAGGGTCTCCAACCCGCGGGCGAGGCGACGAAGGCGGCGCTGCTACGACGCGTCTCGTACGATCTCACGGGCCTGCCGCCTTCGCTGGAAGAGATCCGCGCCTTCGAGGCGGATCCTTCGCCGGATGCCTGGAGCAAGCAGGTGGACCGCCTGCTCGCCTCGCCGCAGTATGGCGAGAAGTGGGCGCGGCACTGGCTGGACGTGGTCCGCTACGCGGAGTCGAACGGCTTCGAGCGCGACAACGAGAAGCCCTTCGTCTGGCGCTACCGCGACTACGTCATCCGTAGTTTCAACCAGGACAAGCCGTACGACCGCTTCGTGATGGAGCAGATCGCGGGCGACGAACTGCCTGACAAGACGGCGGATTCGCAGATCGCGACGGGGATGCTGAAGCTGATGCCGTGGGACGACGAACCCGCGGACCGCAAGCAGCACTACTTCGACGTGATGGACGACAACGTCCGCACCGTGACCGAAGGCTTCCTCGCGATGACCGCGGGTTGCGCGCGCTGCCACGATCACAAGGGTGACCCGATCCCGCAGTCGGATTACTACAAGTTCGTATCCTTCTTCCGCGGCATCGAACCGATGGGCCGCGGCGGCAAGCAGACAGAGTTCATCGAATCCCCGGAGTTCGCGAACGAGCGCGACCAGCGCCTTGCCGAACTCAATGTCGAGGAGAAGCAACTCCGCGAATGGATGGCGGGGACCGAGGCGGACGCGATGGCAAACGTCCGCCGGACCCGCCCCGAAGTGGCGGAAAAGGTCAACAGTCTCGCGGGCATGGACCGCTGGCTGGTGACGGATGCGCGCCTGCGCCCGACCAACTGGTACTACACCGTGACCAAGCCCGAAGAGGACTGGTCGGCGGTGGGTTTCCGTGCGGAGCGGGCGAATTGGCAACAGGGCGTGGCACCCTTCGGCACCGCCGCTGCCGGTGCCCAGGCCCGCACGGTGTGGACGGGTTCGGACATCTGGCTTCAGACCACCTTCGGCCTCGAATCGATCCCGAAGGCGGTGATGATCCATCTCTTCCACGATGAGGACGCGGAGATCTATTTGAACGGCCAGCCGGTGCTCCAGCGCGAGCACCACTCGATCGACTACGACCGCATCGAAGCGCCGGAAGCCTTCCTGCGCGCCCTGCAGACGGGCCGCAATGTCTTGGCCGTGCATGTCAAGCAGACGGCGGGCGGACAGTTCTTCGATATCGGTCTGGAAGTGGATGCCGTGACCCCGGCGGATCTTGTGCTTCGGCCGGATCTCCGCGCCGTCAGCCGCAAGAACCGCGCGACCTATCGCCAGAACCAGAAGCGCCTGGAGGAAATCGCGATGCTCAAGAAATCGCCGGGGATCGAGGCGATGGTGGTCACCGAAGGCGGGCCCGTTCCGCCACCGACGCACATTCACCTGCGCGGCAGCGCGCATGCCGAGGGCGATGAGGTGCGTCCCGGATTCCCCGCGATCTGGGGGGGCGAGGAGGCGAAGATCCCGCCCGTGCCGGAAGGCGCGAAGTCGAGCGGTCGCCGTCTCGAACTCGCCAAGTGGATCACCCGCCCCGACAACCCGCGCGCGGCCCGCGTGATGGTGAACCGCATCTGGCAACACCACTTCGGACGCGGCCTGAGCCCGACGCCGAACGACTTCGGGTACCTCGGCACCGCGCCAACCCATCCCGAGTTGCTCGATTGGCTCGCCACCGAGTTCGTGGCGAAGGGTTGGAGCGTGAAGGCGATGCACCGCCTGCTGCTGAATTCGAAGGCTTACCGGATGTCGATCGCCTCCGAGCCGAAGGCGGCCGCAGCCGACCCGGGCAACGACCTCTTCTGGCGCTTCAACCCGCGCCGCCTGACCGCGGAAGAACTCCGCGACTCGATCCTCGCCAGCACCGGCGAGCTGAACCTCGAGATGTCCGGCCCGAGCGTCTACATCCCGATGCCCGAGGAAGTGCTCGCCACCTCCTCGACCAAGGACGGCAAGTGGGGCACCAGCACGCCGGACCAGGCGAACCGCCGCAGCGTTTACGTGAAGATCAAGCGCTCGCTGCAGTCGCCGCTCTTCACCGACTTCGACGGCGCGGACACGGACAACTCCTGTCCGGTGCGCTTCACCACCACCGTGCCCACGCAGGCGCTGGCGATGATGAACAGCGAGTTCATCCACGAGAAGGCCGCCGCGCTTGCGAAGCGCCTCAAGGAGGAACACGCGAATGATCTGCAAGCCCAGGTGAAGCGGGCCTTCGAACTGGTCCTCTGCCGTCCCGCCGACGAATCGGAAGTCGCGCTCTCGCTCGGCTTCATCGGCAAGCTCAAATCGGAGAGCAAGCTCGATGCCGATCTCGCGCTTCAGCGCTTCTGCGTCGGCGTTTTCAGCTTCAACGAATTTTTCTACCTCGACTAGCCGTCACATCCTCGCACGCGTTATGATCCTTCGTCCGCCCACCGGCAATTTCTGCGGTCGTATCCATCGCCGCGAGTTCCTCCACCAGATCGGTGGAGGCTTCACCTCGCTCGCACTTGCCGGGATGATGTCCAAGGACGGTGCCTTCGGCTCCGAATTGCAGTACGACAATCCGCTCTCGCCGAAGCAGCCGCTGCTGCCGGCCAAGGCGAAGTCGGTGATCTTCCTCTTCATGTACGGCGGGCCGAGCCACATGGACACCTTCGACTACAAGCCGAAGATGTACCCGCTGGATGGCAAGAGCATCCCGATCAAGACCTTCGGCCGCGGCGGCAAGAAGAACGAGGGCCGCGTGGTCGGCCCGAAGTGGAAGTTCAAGCAATACGGCCAGTCCGGGAAGTGGGTTTCCGATCTTTTCCCGAACGTGGGCGAATGCGTCGATGACATCGCCTTCATCCACTCGATGACCGCGGACTCGCCGATCCACGGCTCCGCGATGCTGATGATGAACAGCGGCTCGCTGCTCACCGGCAAGCCCTCAATGGGATCGTGGGTCAATTACGGCCTCGGCTCGCTCAACGAGAACCTGCCCGGCTACGTGGTGATGCTCGACAAGACCGGCGGCCCCATTTCCGGCGCGAAGAACTGGAGCTCCGGCTTCATGCCAGCCAGCTACCAGGGCGTGGTCTTCCGCTCGCAGGGAAACCCGATCCTCAATCTGCAGAACCGCCCCGGGATGGACCGCGTGCAGCAGCGCTCGCTGCTCGACTTCCTCGGCGACATCAACAAGTCCCACCTCAAGGGCCGCGAGCACAACTCCGACCTCGCCGCGCGCATCGCCTCCTACGAGCTGGCCTTCCGCATGCAGGCCACCGCGCCGGAAGCAATCGACGTGGACAACGAGCCGGAGCACGTGAAGAAGCTCTACGGGATGGACGGCACGCGAACGGACGACTTCGCGCGCAAGTGCATCCTCGCCCGCCGCCTGGTCGAGCGCGGCACCCGCTTCATCCAGATCTACTCCGGCGGCGCGCACAACGACGACAACTGGGATGCCCACGGCGACCTGGTGAAGAACCACGAGTATCACGCGGGCAATACCGACAAGCCGATCGCCGGTTTGCTCAAGGACCTCAAGCAGCGCGGGCTTCTCGATGAAACGCTCGTCATCTGGGGTGGTGAGTTCGGCCGCCAGCCCACCGCTGAGTATGCGGAAGGCACCGGTCGCGACCACAACTCCTACGGCTTCACCATGTGGATGGCCGGCGGCGGCATCAAGGGTGGCACCAGCTTCGGCGAGACCGATGAACTCGGCGGCGAAGC
>CAMLOZ010000453.1 GCA_946481625.1 uncultured Haloferula sp.
CGCATCCTGATTTCACCGTGGCCGATGGCTACGAGGTGACGCTGTGGGCGGAGAATCCGCTGCTGCACAAGCCGACCCAGATGAACTTCGACGAGCACGGCCGCCTCTGGGTCGCGAGCTCCGAAACCTATCCGCAGGTAGAGGTCGGGCAGACGGCAGATGACAAGATCCTGGTGCTGGAAGACAAGAGCGGCGACGGCAAGGCCGATGCTTCCACCGTCTTCGCCGATGGCATGCTTATGCCCACCGCGGTCCTGCCGGGAGATGGCGGCTGCTATGTCGGCCAGAGCACGGACCTGCTGCATTTCAAGGATACCGATGGCGATGGCAAGGCGGACACGCGCACGCGCGTGCTGAGCGGCTTCGGCACGGAAGATACCCACCACAATCTCCACACCCTGCGCCGCGGGCCGGATGGCAAGCTGTGGATGAACCAGAGCATCTACACACGGACCGATACCGAAACACCGCACGGTATCATGCGCCTGAAGAGCGGCGGCATCATGAAGTTCGACCCGCGCGCGGGGAAGATCGAGCCGGTCTTCTACGGCTGGTGCAATGCCTGGGGCCACCAGTTCGACAAGTACGGCCAGTCCTTCGCGACGGACGGGGCCGGCGGCGGCGGCATCAACTGGGCGGTGCCCGGCGCGATGTACTTCACCTATGCCGGGGCGGAGAAGGTGCTCGATAGCATCAGCCCCGGCTCGTACCCGAAGTTCTGCGGGCTGGAGATCATCGAATCCCAGGCCTTCCCGGCGGAGTGGCAGGGGAACATGATCACCTGCGACTTCCGCGCGCACCGCGTGGTGCGTTTCTCGGTGAGCGAGAGCGGTTCCGGCTATGCGGCCCAGGAGATGGGAGATTTGCTCCGCACGGAGGACGTGAACTTCCGCCCTATCGATGTGAAGATCGGGCCGGACGGCGCTCTCTACATCGCGGACTGGTCAAACCCGATCATCAATCATGGCGAGGTCGACTTCCGCGATCCGCGCCGCGACCGCGAGCATGGCCGCATTTGGCGGGTGCAGAAGAAGGGTGCAACGCTGACGCCGCGGCGCGACCTCGCGAAGCTGCCGGATGCCGAGCTGTTAGGTTTGCTGACGAGCGATCATCGCCATGAGCGCGAGCAGGCGATGGTGGTGCTCACCGGCCGGGCGAAGTCGGATGGCTTCGCGAAGGCGGTCGGATCGTGGGCTTCGTCGGCCAAGGACGGGCGCACCAAGCTGGCGGCGCTCTGGCTTGCCAAGGGAATGGACCGTCCGGATTCCGGCCTGTTGGAGAAGGTTTTGAAGGACGAGGACGGCAAGGTCCGTGCCGCGGGGGTGCGGGTGGCGGGCGATTGGCTGGCGGCCTTAGGACCGGAAGAAATCATGGCGCTTGTCGGACCTGCCGCGACCGATGTTCACCCGCGCGTTCGGGTCGAAGCGGTGTGCGTGCTCGCCAAGTTGTCCGGTCCCCAAGCGCTGGACGCCGCCCTGAAGTCCCTGACACTTCCGCGCGACCGCTTCCTCGACTACGCGCTGTGGCTGAGTGTCCGCCATCACGGCGAGGCATGGCTGGCCGCGGTTCTCGATGGGAAGCTCGCGCTCGAAGGACGCGAGACCGCGCTGGAATTCGTGCTCGGCAATCTCCCCGCCGGCAGCGGCGCGGCGGGCATGCGCAAGCTGATGCCCAAGCCCTTGGCCAAGGACGGTTCGGGACCGTGGATCGATCTCGCGATCAAGGCCGGCGATCCGGTGCTTCTGGGGTCTATCTATGAACAAGTCCTTGCGGGCGGTTTCGACGCGCCGGTGGCAGCCAAGGTGTTGAAGAAGATCGAGGTCTCCGTGACTGGACGGCAGGTGAAGCCACAGGGAGATCACCGGCGCTTGAAGGCCTTGTTCGCTTCTGCCGATCACCCGCTGGCTGCCGCGGCGATGAGTTTGGCCGGAGCCTTGCGCGTGGAAGACTTGTCGGGCGAACTGGCAGCGGTTGCGGCGAATGCGGATGCGCCTGCCGATCTGCGCGTCGCCGCGATGGAAGGTCTCTCCTACTTCGCCTCGTCGCCAGCACGCGATACCTTGGGGTCGATCGCCAGATCGGATGCGCCGGTCGAGCTCAAGACGCGCGCGGCCTTGGCTCTGGCGCGGTCCCATCGCGCAGAGGCCGTTTCCGCAGTCCGGGGCGTCTTGCCGACCTTGTCGGATGCCAATGCCGCGCGCGCTTTCTGGCAGCAGGCGCTCTCGGTCAGCGGCCTCTCCTCCGATCTGGCGAAGTCCTTCCGTGAACAACCACTGCCATCCGAGGTCGCATCGCGGACCCTTCCGGCCATCCCGGACATCGATGAACACTTCGCTCTCCTCAAGGTCCTGCGCGAGCAAGCCGGTGCCGCCGCGACGAACGGGCCCACTTCCGAAAGCGTCCTGCGTCTCGCCAAGCTCGCCGCCGAGCGTGGGGACGCTGCCCGAGGCGAGATGATCTATCGCAATCCCGGACTCGCTTGCACCGCCTGCCATGCGATCGGCGGGGCAGGGGGGAAGGTCGGACCTGACATGACTTCCATCGGTGCGAGCGCCCCGCTCGACTACCTGGTGGAGTCCGTCCTGCTGCCCGGGGCCAAGGTGAAGGAAGGCTACCACTCGGTGATCTTCGAGACCAAGGACGGCCGCACGATCATCGGCCGCCTGCTCCGCAGCGGCGGCGGCAACCTCCTCGTCAGCGATGCGACCGGCCAGGAGACCACGCTCACGGAGGACTCGATCCTCAAGAAAACGGACACCGGAAGCCTGATGCCTGCGGGCCTGACCAATACCCTTGGGGAACAGGAGCAGGCCGATCTCTTCAAGTTCCTCTCCCAACTCGGCCGACCGGGGAACTATGACGCTGCCAAGAGCCGCGCCCCGCGCGTGTGGGCCGTCATGCCGGTGAACGGCGAACCGCAGGGCCCCGTCGTCGCGGGCGATCCGAAGCTTCCTTGGGTTGTCATCAACGGCACCGTGAACGGCACGCTCCTCGCCTCCGACGTCACCGCCATGACCGGTGCGGTCAACGAGGTGCTCGCCGCTGCCTGCCTGCAACTGGCCGAGCCTGCCGAAGTCGCGTTCACCTTCCCGGCGGAAACGAAGCCCTCCGCCCTTTGGGTCGATGGCAAGCCCGTCCAGCATGGCAAGCTGAACTTGGAGCCGGGTATCCACCGCATCGTCCTGCGCAGCCCGCTGAGCGGCGGGAGGGTTCGCTTTGAGGCTTCCGCGGGGACTTTCCTGCCGGGGTGGTGATGTCGGACGGGGCCGCCGCCCCATAGGTTCGCCACGGAGTGGCCTTGGACTGCGGCAGCCTCCTGCGGCTTTCGACAGGCCGCCCTGCTGTCGTGAGGAACTGTGGATCCACATCCCGCCGTTGGCATTCCAAGCGGCGAAACAGTTCCATCGGCACCAGGATCGATCATCGAGGGAATCCCGTCAGTCCGAGCCGATGAACGCGACCACGAGGATACCGGATCAGAAGGTGAGGAAGCGATGCAGGGCGGGCTTCACGCTGCGATGGTGGTTCGTTGGGGGGGAGAAGAAAAGCCCGGCGGTCGGAACAAGCTGACGCGGTGGATCGTCGGTCCTTGCCTTCCTCCCCTGCCGCCGCGTAGTAATGGCCGCCGACCGCGCCCGGCGTATCCCGCCGGGGCGATCCCAAGACGGGCCTGTAGCTCAGCGGTTAGAGCAGGGGACTCATAATCCCTTGGTCGTGGGTTCGAACCCCACCGGGCCTATATTTCTATTTTGAGTCCAGCCGGATAGCTCGGGCTGGGAGGGGGAGAGGTGATTTGGTGACGGCGACACCGCTGCGTTCACTTCGTGAGCGGGAGAAGACGCCGGCCGAAGTC
>CAMLOZ010000454.1 GCA_946481625.1 uncultured Haloferula sp.
AGGGCTCGCCGGAACACGATCTCTGTCTGCGGATCCTCGCGGAGAGCTATGGACAAACCGGCCGTTTCGAGGAAGCCCGGCCGCTCCTCGACCGCCACGTCACGCTTTATCCCGCCAGTCCCCACGCTCAGGCCACGCAGTACCTGCGGGCGACCAATCTGGTGCAACTCCGGCAATGGGCCGAAGCCGCGAAACTGTTGGATGAATTCACCGCCAGGTATCCGGGCGCGGCGGACAATCCCTACCTCGCTGCCGCGCTGCTGGATCGCGCCGAGTGCCACGCTTCACTCAACGAGAACGAGGCCGCTTTGGAAAAGCTCGCACGCTTGGAGAACGAATTTCCGGGTTCGGAGGCGCTGGCGAATGCCCAAGGCTTGAAAGGCGAGTTGCTGCTGCGCAGCGGCCAAGCGGGCGAAGCCGAGAAGTCGCTGGTGAAGGCCTTGGAACAGGCCGGGAAGCAAGGGCAGAAGGACGCGGAGGCGGATATCCTGCTTCATCTCGTGGTCCTCATCGGCGGCAGGGATTCGCCGCGGCAGAAAGACGCGCTGCCCTACTGCGACCGCTTCTGGAAAAACCATGCCGGATCCCCCGAACTGTGCTTGCGCATGGCTATCGCCCAGGCCGATGCCATGGTGGCGGGGGGGCGCACGGGGCAAGCGCTGGACCGTTTGAAGGAATGCATCATCGCAGGGCTTGCCCGCAGCGAGGGCGATCCGCCGGCAGATGCGATCCGCGTTTATGCCCGCCTCTACGCGAAGGAGCACGGCACCGGAAAGCTGAGGCAGGACTTCGCCGAACTTACGGGTCTCAAGCCGGAGGACAAGGCGGCGCGGGCCCTGCTGCGCATCGCCGTCATCGAGCAAGTCGAAGCACGGCTGGATGCAGACGATCAAGCGGATGCCCAACTCCGATCCCTCTACCAGGAGCTCAAGAGCGAGTTCGAGCCGAAGGATCTTCCCACGCCGATCCTGCTGCGCACGGGTGATTTCCTGCGCACCCGGACTTCCGCCCCGCGGCAGGCGCTGCCCTATTACGCGGAAGTGCTTGGGCGGAAAGACGAGGCCCTGCGCTTCCCCGCCCTTCTGGGCCGGGCCGCCATCCTGGCCGAAGGGAGCAAGGAAGAGCGTGCCGGGGCCATTCAGGATCTGCAGGAGATTATCTCAGGGACCCAGGAAGCGCGCGAGCAGGAAGACGCCCTCTACTGGCTGATCATGACGCGGATGAAGGACGGCGACTTCGCCGCCGCGGCGGAAAACGCAAGCCGCTATCTGGCTCCCGATTCAGGATTCCAGCGGCTGGTTCCGGAGGTGAGGCTGGCGCTTGCCCGCTCGTTTCAGGAGCGTGACATGATCGACGATGCCTTGGCAGCCTACGCCAAGGTGTGGTCGGAATCCGCGGAGGCCACCCGCGTGTCCGTCTCGGCGATGCGGTTCTGGATGCAGATTTCCTGGACACGGAATGGGCCGGCGAACGGGCCGGACCGTCCACGCAGCGACCGCCAGGCGGCGTACGATGAAGGGCTCGCCTTCCTGGAGAAGACCAAGCCGCTATTCGACAAGATGGCCTCGATCGATCAGGAGGCATGGCTCGAGATCGAGAAGCTGGTGGCTGAGTTCGCCGCGACCACCGACGTGAAGCCGGTGGCGAAACCGGGCGAAGTTCGCTAACCGTTCAAAGGGGGGCAAGGAGGTGCAGGCGTCCGGCCCTGCGGCGGAGGACGAAGCCAGCGGGGAGATTGGCGGCGGGAGCGGCCGCGGGATCGAGCAAGTTCATGCAGCGGGCGACCGCCTCGCGGGAGAGATCGGGAACGCCCGCAGCCCTGAGGTAGTCGTAGATGCAGGCGGATTGCAGCGCCGGCGGCAGCGTGAGGAGCTTGGGGACATGCAGGCGGCCCTGAGGATCGACCGCTGCGGCCTGCCTGACGGCCCATGCTTCGATGATGCGGTGTTCCTCCGAGGCACCGGCGGTCCGGACCAGCGATTCGGCGGGGTCACGTTTCGCGATTTCCGCGAGCAGGGGCAGGGCCTCGTGGCGCAGGCGGTTCCGAACCGCGAAGGGTTCGGCATTGGTCGTGTCTTCCCGCCATGGGAGGCCCTTCGACTCCAGCCATGCCCGCAATTCGGAACGACGGCGACCGAGCAGGGGCCGGATGCACTCCATGGGCCTGCCGCCCATGTGCAAGGTCTGGACCTCCTTCATCCCTGAGAGCCCGCGGCTGCCGCGGAGGAGGTTCCACAGGAGGGTTTCCGCCTGGTCATCGTAATGATGGGCGAGCAGCAGGCGGGGGCAGCGGTGCTTGCGCGAGCAGATCGCGAAGAAAGCGTGCCGGGCCTCGCGGGCGGAAGTTTCGATCGAATGGCCGTTTTCGGCGGCGAGGGACTTCACCGCGGTCTTGCCGATCTCGCAGGGGTAGCCGAGATCGGCGGCGAGCTTCTGGACGAAGCGGGCATCGCCCGCGGAGGCGCGGCCGCGCAGGCCGTGATCGAGGTGGCAGACCACGATATCCCGGAAGCCGTTGCGGTGAAGCAGGTGGAGGAGGGCGACGGAGTCGGCCCCGCCGGAGATGCCCGCCAGATAGCGGCGGCGCTTCGGCGCTTCCTGAATCCACGGGACCGGCAGTGGCATCGGCGGAAAGTAGAAGAAAGCCGGGTAGCGACGAAGCGAAATGAGCCGTGTCCTTTTTTCTTCGGATATGTTAATGAGCCTTCATGGAGCTCGATGAACTCACCGGCTGGATCCTGCTCGGGCTTTTCGCCGGCTTGATCGCGCGGCGTCTCATGCCCGGCGAAGAGACGGGCGGCTGCCTCATCACCATCGTGCTGGGGATCGTCGGCGCGCTGGTCGGCGGGTGGATCGGGAGGCACGTGGGATTCCTGCCGGTCGATCCGCCGGGAGCGAATCTACCTTCCTTGAGGTCGCTCCTGACAGCGACGGTCGGAGCGATGATCGTGCTGGCCTTGTGGAAGTGGGTGCGACGATGACGCTACACTAGCGGATCTCGTGGAAGCCGAAGTAGGGCACGAGGGCGTCGGGAATCCGGATCGAGCCGTCGGGTTGCTGGCATTGCTCCAAGAGGGCGACGTAGAGGCGCGGCAGGGCAGTGCCGGAGCCGTTCAGGGTGTGGCAGAAGCGGTTTTTCCCTTCGGCGTCCTTGAAGCGGAGCTTCATGCGGCGGGCCTGGTAGTCGCCGAACCACGAGCAGCTCGACACTTCGAGGTACTTCCCCTGGCCCGGGGCCCAGACTTCGATGTCGTAGGTCTTCGCGGCATTCGCGCCGAGATCGCCGGTGCAGAGTTCGATGGTGCGGTAGTGCAGGCCGAGCTTCTCCAGGGCCGACTGGGCGTGCATGGTCAGCTCCTCCAAGGTGCGCAGGCCGTGGTCCGGGTGGACGAGCTGGACCAGCTCCACCTTGTCGAACTGGTGCATGCGGATAATGCCGCGGTTGTCGCGGCCGGCGCTGCCCGCCTCGCGGCGGAAGCAGGGGGTGCAGGCGACCATCTTCTTCGGCAACTCGTCTTCCGCGAGGATCATGTCGCGGTAAAGATTGGTCACGGGCACCTCGGCGGTGGGGGCGAGGAAGAGCTGGTTGCGGCCGTCCTCGCCGGCATCGGTGCCGTACATGTCGTCCTCGAACTTCGGGAGTTGTCCGGTGCCTTCCATGCACTCGCGCTTCACGACATGCGGGACGTTCACCTCCTCGTAACCGTTGATGCCGCTCTGGAGATCGAGCAGGAAGGCGATGAGCGCGCGTTCGAGGCGGGCACCCTTGCCGCGATAGACGGCGAAGCCGGAGCCGGCGATGCGGGTGGCATCTTCCAGCGAGATGAGGCCGAGGGCCTCGG
>CAMLOZ010000455.1 GCA_946481625.1 uncultured Haloferula sp.
TTGAGCTTGCTGCGCTTCTGGCCGGATTGCTTGTCCTCCCAGGTATCCATCTGCAGGCGGCCTTCGATGAAGACGCCGCGGCCCTTGGTCAGGTACTTCTGGGCGTTCTCCGCATTGGTGCCCCAGACCGTGACGTCCACGAAGGTCACCTCGTCCGACCAATTGCCGTTGCCATCGCTCACGCGGCGGTTCACGGCGAGGCCGAGATCGCCGACGGCGGTCCCTTTGGGCGTGTAGCGGACCTCCGGATCGCGCGTCAGGTTGCCGAGCAGGAGGACTTTATTGAGGTTGGCCATGACGGGATCAGGCTACGGATGCGGGGAGGTCCTGGCAAGCGCCGTTCCTTTGAACAGCGGATCAAGCCACGCGCTGGAAGTGCTGCAAGTGAACGTTGCCGTTCAACTTCAGCTTCGCCGTGATGCGTTCGATCGCGGCCGGCTCGGCCTTGAAGAAGTAGTTCACGTAGTGGCCGCTCTCGAGGTGGCGCGAGTTGTAGGCGAACTTGCGGCGGCCGATCTGCTGGACCTCGTCCAGCTTGGCGCCTTCGGATTCGATTTCCTTGCTGACGGCGTTGACGAGCTCGTCGACGCTGGTGCCTTCGGTGGACTTGGTATTGAGGACGATCAGTCCTTCGTATTTCCTGCTCATCGTGGGACGTTGTTAGGGTGTTCCGTTGTTACTGTTGTAAAGATTCGCGGCGGTGGCGACGCCTTGGGAGTGCGCAAGCTGCACGGCCTCCACAGCCCTTGCAAGCGTGTTTTCAAGCAGTTCCCGCTCCTCTTCGCGGAAGTTTCCGAGCACGTGGCCGACCAGATTTCCGGGTTCGGAGCTGCCGATGCCGAACTTCAGGCGCGGAAATCCCTCGCCGCCGAAGTGCTCGATGAGGGACTTGATGCCGTTGTGCCCCCCGGCGCTGCCCCTTTCCCGGAAGCGGAGCTTCCCGAGCGGCAGCGCGGCGTCGTCATAGACCACCAGGACCTGCTGCGGCCCCCACTTGTGGAAGGCGGCGATCTGGCGGACGGGCCGCCCGCTGAGGTTCATGAAGCACTGGGGCTTCACCAGCAGCAGGCCGGAGCCGGGGAGCTTGGCGACGTGGCTCTGCCATTTCGGCTTCGACTCGAAAACCGCACCGCCCGCGGCGGCCAGGCGGTCGAGCACCATGAAGCCCGCGTTGTGGCGCGTGCCTTCATACTGCCTGCCGGGGTTGCCGAGGCCGACGATGAGTTCGATGGAAGTTCCAAATTCCAAACCCTAAATTCCAATCCAAAGAAAAGCCCGGGCCGCGGGAAGCGGACCGGGCTGAAAAGTCGAAACGACGATCAAGCGGCCGTGCTCGCTTCTTCCGAGACCGCGGCGGCGGTTTTGGCGAGGTGGGCGATGACGACGTCCGCGGCGTGGGTCGCGACGACGCCCGCCGGGAGCTTCACATCGCCGATGTGGAGGGAGTCGCCTTCGTTGAGGTGGGCGACGTCGAATTCAAGGAGTTCCGGGAGCACGGAAGCGGCGCAACGCACTTCAAGCGTATGGCTGAGCTGCTCGAGCATGCCGCCGGTCTTCACGCCGGCCGGTTCGCCGACGAGGTGGACGGGGATTTGCGCGGTGATTTCCGACTTCTCGTCGATGGCGAGGAAGTCCACGTGCAAGGGCTTGCCGCTAAGCGGGTCGTGTTGCACGGCCTTGAGGAAGGCGAGCTGGTTGGCACCGCCGAGGTCAAGGTTGATGAGGATGTTTTCCGAGGTGGCGTGGGCCAGCAACTCGTCGAAGGCCTTGGCATTGACCTTCAGGTTCTTGTTTTCAGAGCCGCGCCCGTAGATGACGGAGGGCACCCAGCCCTCGCGGCGCATTTGCTTGAGGACTCCGGAACCGGTGCGTTGGCGCGGTTCGGCTTGCAGGACGTGCTTCTTGGCCATGGCGGAAAAGGGCGTGATGATTCGGGTTCCGGACGGTGAGGCTCACCGCCGGGGGCGGGGTCTGTAGCGGGCGGACCGGAATTTGTCAAAAAATTGTTTGCCGGAGGTCCGAGGTATTTGGATCGGGCCGTGGGGTCGAAAAAATTGGAACAGGAGGAAAGGGAGAGAAGGGAGCGGGAAAAAAGAACCGGCAAAGCCGCCTGCCCTTCCTCCATTCCCTTTGTTTCCTCCTGTAAATCCGTTTTCGATCCGCCTCAGACCTCAAAGAGGGAGGTGACGGACTGGCCGCCGTGGATGCGGCGGATGGCTTCCCCCAGCAGCGGGGCGATCCCGACAGCGCGGACCTTTTCCCCGGTGGCCTGCGGGACGGAGTCCGTGGTGATGATCTCCTCGATGACGGAATTCTTGATCCGCTCCCGGCCCAGCTCGCCCAAAACGGCGTGGGAAACCCCGGCGAAAACCCGCTTGGCCCCGTGTTTGCCGAGGATTTCCGCCGCGGCGGTCAGGGTCCCGGCGGTCTCGGTCATGTCGTCCACCAGGATCACGTCCCGGCCATCGACATCGCCGATGACATTCATCGCCTCGACACGGGTGGCGCTGATCCGGTGTTTCGCGACGATGGCGAGATCCGCGCCGAGGGCGTCGGCATAGGCCCGCGCCATCTTCACGCCGCCGACATCCGGGGAGACCACCGTGATGTTCGAGGCGTCCGGATGGCGCTCGCGCAGGTAGTGGATGAGGGCCGGCTTGGCGTACAGGTGATCGACCGGAATATCGAAGAATCCCTGGATCTGCGGAGCGTGCAGGTCCATGGTCAGGACCCGGCCGACTCCCGCGGAGGTGAGGAGGTTTGCCACCAGTTTCGCGGTGATCGGCACGCGGGGCTGGTCCTTGCGGTCCTGACGGGCGTAGCCAAAAAAGGGCATCACGGCGGTGATCCGGCCGGCGCTGGCGCGCCGGGCGGCATCCACCATGATCAGCAACTCCATGATGTTGTGATTCGTCGGCGGACAGCTCGGCTGGACGATGAAGACGTCGTCGCCGCGGATGTTCTCGTTGATTTTGACGAAAGTTTCACCGTCCGGGAACGCGGTGACATGGACATCGGCGAGGGGTTCGCCAAGGGTTTCGGCGATGCGCTCGGCGAGCGCGCGGTGGGAGGTTCCACTGATGAGTTTCATGCAAGACGGACGGCGGGCGGGATTGTTGACAGTCCCGCCCGAATCGGCAACCCTGCATCCCGCAGAAAGATGGAAAGTCCGAACCCGCCATCACCCCCGCACTCCGGCAAGCGAGGTCTGCCCTCGTGGTTGGGGCCTGCGCTTTGCGGCGTGATCGTCGCCGTTTTCTACTTCGTGGTGGAAGGTTTCGGGAACGCGGGCAACCACACTCCCGCCGCGTGGCTGGAGAGCACTTGGAACCACGAGAATGACTTCGAACACGGGTTCATGGTGCCGATCATTATGGTGGGTCTGATCGCCTGGCAGTGGAAGAACCTGCGGACGATGGCGCAAAACTCGAAGGGATTGGGAATCGGTTTGCCTGTGGCGATCCTGGGTATCGCCTTTTTCGTGATCGCGCATCGCTGCGGCCAGCCACGCCTGGCGATCGGGGGATTGCCGATGATCGTATGGGGATCCTCGCTCTACCTTTGGGGTTGGCCGGTGTCCCGCGTGCTTTTCTTCCCGCTTTTTTTCCTCTGGATCGGCATCCCGGTGCCGCAGTTCCACCAGGCCACGACCCATCTCCAAGTCCTTTCCACGCATATGGCTCAGTGGGGCTCAAGCCTGTTCGGCATCGAAACGGTGGTTCGCGGAACCCAGATTTACTCGGCGCACGGCGCGTGGGAGCCCTTGGAGATCAACGAAGGCTGCGGCGGGATCCGCTCTTTGATGGCGCTGATCATGATCTCCTCGGTCTGGG
>CAMLOZ010000456.1 GCA_946481625.1 uncultured Haloferula sp.
GATTCGCTTCAAGGACATCCTCGAAGGAATCACCGTTCATGAAGAGGTGGACGACGCGTTTGGCCTTGGGGGCGAAATGGGGTTCGGGGATGGAGTTGCTCGCGGAGGCCTTGCCGCTCATGAGACCGCCGAGCGCGAGCATGCCGAAGCCCGTGCCGCAGCGCTGGAGGAAATCGCGGCGGTCGAGAACGAGGTCCCGGGGAGTGAAGGCGTGGTGGGACATGCGGGGCTAATCTACAAAGTGGAATTCGTTGGAGGCCCAGAGCATTTGGACGAGGTCGGCCCAGGGGTCGGCGGGGGTGGCACCGGGGGCGGGATCGTTCGAGGTAGGGAACTGGCGGGTGAAGTCGCCGACTTCCTCGACCGGGGCGTCGGGCGATTCGCGGCCCTCGATGCGGAGGTTCCAGGCGATGCCGCCGCAGGAGTCGCCTTCCGGGGCACGGATTACGAGATCCACCGTATCTCCGGCCTTCACATCGGTCCAGGTCCCGGCGATGTCGGATGCGGAGTCGGGGGCGATGGGGGCTTCGGCGACGGCCTTTCCTTTCACATCGATGCGCCACGCGAGGGTGTTGCCGCCCTGCTGGGTGCGCTTGAGGTGTCCGGTCATGCGGACTTGGCCGTTGCCATTGGCACGCCAGCGCAGGACCATCACGTGATTGGCGGAGACGTGGCCGCCGCCGGCACCGGCATTGAGCCAGCGGATCGGCGCGGTGGAGGGATCGGGGCCGGTTTTCCAGACCTTGTCCGCGAAGATGGGGAAGGTGGCGAGGTCGTCGGTGGGGCCGTCGGTTTCGGGACCGTGGCGGACTTCCCAATGGCCGCCGAGGCGCGGGGCGTAGTCGGAAGGATTCGCGGTGGCGAGCCAATCGAGGGCGACAGCGGACTCCTCCAGCGTGGCATCGCGGCGGAAGAGCTTGCGGTAGATCGAGTTCACGCGCGCGCGGTCGTCGGGCAAGGCTTTGAACGCGGCATCCGAAGCGAGGCGTGCGGCCTGGCGGAGGACGAGCGGGCCGTTCAGGAAATACAATGCCTGCTGCGGGACGGTGGTCTCCACGCGCTTCGGGCTGTGATGATCCGGATGGGGAAGATCGAAGGAAACGAAGGTGCCGGGGAGGGCGAAGCGATCGACGAAGGCATAGACGCTGCGGCGCGGGTCGGAGGAGGCTTCCTCCAAACGGACCGAGCGTCCGCCGGAGCTGCGGGTATCGAGCGCGCCGGTGCTGGCGAGCACGCGGTCGCGCATGGTTTCGAAATCGAGGCGGCGGCGGTTCCACTTCCAGAAGCGGGTGTTCGCTTCATCGATCGGATTGTTTTCGAGGGGACCTTTCGAGGCGAGGCGGAAGGCCTGTGAGGTGAGGAGCAGGCGATGGAGTTCCTTGAGCGAGCCGCCCCTTTCGATGAAGGACACCGCGAGCGTGTCGAGCAGGGGTAACAATTCGGGGCGCGGGGTCTGCGGCCCGAAGTCGCCGGGCTCCGCGAGCGGTGCGCCGAAGTGCCAGGCCCAGACGCGGTTCACCAGCACGCGGGCGGTAAGCGGGTTCGCGGGATCGGCGATCTTCTCGGCGAAGGTCAGGCGCGGGCTCTTGCCTTCCGGGAACTTTCCGCCGCCGAGGAAGGAGAGCCATTCGCGGTCGAAGGTTTCGCCGCGGTTGGCAGGATTCCCGCGCAGGAAGATAACGGCCTGCGACCACTGCTGCCGGTCGCGCAAGCTCATGGCGCGCGGCGGCGAACCGGGATGCTCCGCCATCACCTTGCTCATGGCACTGAGGCGCTGGCGCTGCTGATTGCCATCCTCCTGGTCCATGAGCTGCGAAATACGATTCACATCGTAGCTCAGCGGGCAGTTGTCCTTCGCGCCGAGCACGGCGAGTTCGCTCCCCTCCCCTGCCCCGAGCCATTCGGCGACCAAGGCATCGCAGAGTGCCTTGCGAGCTGGAGCATCGGCAGCGGCGTCCATGTCCGATGCCCACCGCTTGAGGCGGGGCGAGGCATTGCCGCTCCATGCCTGTTCATTGAGGAACTCGCGCCATGCGAGGATCGCGCGGGCACGCAGCTTGCCGCGCTTGAAGCCCTCGGCGGTGGCCTTGCCCTGATCCCAGTTTTCCTTCTTCGCGGTCCATGCGATATCGACGTAATTCGCGAAATTCTCCTTCGCGCGGACGTGATCGACGATCTTCTGCCGGGCCTCGCGGTCGATGTTTTCGAGTTTCGCGACTTCCTCCTGGTACCGGGCGAAAGCGCCTTCATCGGGCGGCTTGCCGATGACCGGCTTGTCGTCGGGCTCGTCGGTGTTCTCGAGGATCGAATAGACCGAGTAGTAATCCCGCATGGTGATCGGGTCGGTCTTGTGATCGTGGCAGCGGGCGCAGGCGACGGTGCTGGAGAGGAAGCCGCGGGTGACCACATCGACGCGGTCGTCGATGGTTTCCACGGGGCCGTTGCGAAGGCCGACGGTGAGGAAGCCGAGTGCGGCGAGGTCGGGATGGTCCGGACGATCTGTCAGAAGATCCGCGGCGAGCTGCAACTTCACGAAGCGGTCATAGGGCAGGTCCTCGTTGAAGGCTTTGATCAACCAACCGCGGTAGGTGTAGGCGAAGGGGTAGCGGTTGTCCTGGTCGAAATTGTAGCCGCGGGTATCGGCATAGCGCGCGACATCCATCCAGTGGCGGGCCCAACGTTCGCCATAGGCGGGGCTGGCGAGGAGTTCATCGATGAGGGATTTCCATGTCGCGTCGTCGGGGGTGGACTCGATGCGGCGCAACTGGTCTTCCGAGGGTGGGAGGCCGGTGAGGGTGTAGGCGGCCCGCTCCAGCCATTGGCGCGGCGGGGCGAGCGGCGCGGGTTTCAGGTTCGCTGCCTGCCATGCTTGGGCAAGGAGGGCATCGACGGGATGGGCGGGGGCGGGAATGGCGGCCTTCACCGGCGGCATGTAGGCCCAGTGCTTGTCGGCGGCGAAGGCCGGGAAAGCGAGGGCGAGAATGACGATGGAAAGGCGCATGGATCGATAGGCGGGGACGGATTCTCCCGGTGAAATCTTTCACCGATGCGCAGGATTGCGAGGGGGAGATGATCCGGGGCTCAACCGATCTTCACGGCAGCGGGCTGCCGCAGTCCAAGGCGGCTTCGCCACGAAGAGGGAGGAGCGGGAGGCGTAGATCTCCCGTTTTATTCGGGGCTCTTATCCTCAATGGCGATCACCTTGAGCGAGGCGACGGAGAGGGATGCGCCGGGTCCGGCACCGATGCGGACTTGGTCGAGATTCAGGCCGGGGAGAAGCTTCGAGCGGACCAAGGGTGATTCACCGGGTTGCGCGCCCTCGTGGAGTTCCACGGTGCCATCGCGGCGGTCGTAGCGGAGGGTCATCTTACGCGGGCCGGTGACGTGCGTGATCGGGACGAGGGGAACGAGGCTGCGTTTCACATCGAGCGACCAGGTTTCCTCCGGACCGAAACTATCGCCGAAGAAGCAGACTTCGTATCCTTCCTGATAGAGGCTGAAGCCGGCCCAGCTTGGAGAGTGGAAGGGCAAGGTGCTACTCCCGGCAACGGTCTCGACGGTGACGAGGAGGATGGGGCGGGCCGCGGAGAGGCCATCCGCGGGGAGCCAGAAGAAGGTTTCGAAGTCGCTGCCTTCGAGATGGCTCGCGGTGATGACGGGAGCGCCTTTTTCGAGTCGCCAGTGGCTTGCGCCGATCTGCGGGCGGCGGCCGGTTTCCATGGTGCCGCTGTCGAAGCGGTCTTCGAGAAGGATGCGGACTTCCGGTGTGAGCGAGGCGAAGTCGTTTTCACGGGCGGGCATGCGGTTGAGGGTGCCGTCG
>CAMLOZ010000457.1 GCA_946481625.1 uncultured Haloferula sp.
CAAAACCACCTGGCGTTGATCGAAGTCGGGAAACGCGGGTTTGATCTCATACCAGAAGTACCTTTGCGCATCCGCATCACCCACCGTTGCCTGGTTGACCTTGCGCGAGACCGTATTGAGCAGCGTCGTCTTCACGGCATCGCGCTCCACCAAGGTCGATTTCAGAAGCAGCAGTTCGAGCGCCTTGTCGGGATTGGACCTCAAAGTCATCTTGGCGAACATCTGCTTGAGAAGCTTCGCATTGTTCCCGCGGTGGCTGTGATCGACCACACGGGGAACGATCATTCCCATCAACGCGCATCCCGGTCCCTCCACCTCCCGTGCGGCTGCCGAGCGGGTCAGGATCTTCTGTGCCAGCTCACCGAGTTCCTTGGCATAGACGGGTCGCCCCGAAATCTCGCAATAGCCGATGTAGGCACGGAAGGACGCGAGACGGATCATCAGGTCTTTCTTTTTACCGAGGATGGTGACCGGGCCAGCCGCCACACTTTTGGTTAGATCTCCGATGGCCCATTCCATGTAAGCCTTGGAGCGATCCTCGCCGGTCAGCGGATTGGTGCCGTACTTGCGACACCATGCCTCCGCCGCCTTCGTCTTCTCCTCCAAAAGCTTGGTGAGCATTTCGTGATTCGCCACCGCCTCATTGAAACCCCGCTCCGCCTTGAGGAGTTCCGAGACCATCCCGAAGAGCTGGAACAGCCCGATCTTCTCCTTCACGGAGGTTGCCGTCTCGGCAGCTTGCCGGATCACCTCGCTTGCCGCGGTTTCGGCTTGGGGTGTAAGCGCACCGACCACCCGCACGCAGACATGGCCCTTGCCGGCGTCCAGCCAACCGACCACCGGCGGCATCTTGCCGGCGATGATCGCCAAGCTCTCCGGGTCCATCTCCGAACAAGGCACCTCGAAGGTGCTGACCCCGTCGTCCAAAGCGAAGGCCGCGGAGAGCTCGATGTAATTGAAGTTGAGGTAAACGCCCTTGATCCGGGTGCCGTCCTTCTTGCCGATCGACACTTGGGCCGGCGGCGGCACCACGGGCTCGCCCATCAGTACCGGGGCCAAGAGCCCCCAGGCGAGTGTCAGCAAAAGTTTCGGGGCCCGGAGACGGAATCTATCCATCCCATGACTAGGTAGGATCTACGGCATCCATCGCAACAACGATTCACCAAGCTGCCGCGGCTTTGACAATACTTTGACTTTGGCCGGCCTACCGCGAAGCCCGCACATCCTGCAAAATGATCTGCAGGCTGGTCCGGCCGCGGAAGCAATTCCGGTCGATCGTGAACGCGATGTCCCACGGCGGATCCGGCAGGGCCAGTTCGCCGCCGCCGAAGAAGACGGCATCCTGCTCGTGATAGCCTTGCCGCAGGTTGAGCCGCAGGTGTTGGTTCTTCATGTGCACCGGCGGTCGGCTCAGATGCACGCCCCGGGCCATGAAGATCGGCTGCGGGTTGCCGTTGCCGAAGGGCTGGAGCAACTCGTAGTCCGCCAGGAATTCGAGCGAAAGCTGGTCGAAGGTGATCTCCGCATCCACCCGCAGCTTCGGCTGGCGCTGCTCGGCGATGGTGTTCTTCAGCACGAACTCGGCGAAGTCGTTGCGGAAGGCATCCATCCGGTCCTCCTCGATCGAGAGGCCCGCCGCCATGTCGTGGCCGCCGCCCGCGAGCAGGTGGCCGCGGCAGGCATGGATCGCCTGGACCAGCGAGACGCCCTCGATGCTCCGTCCGCTGCCCTTGCCGACGCCCCCGTCATCGATCGCGACCACGAAAGTCGGCTTATGAAACTGCCGCATCAGGCGGGAAGCAACGATTCCCACGACCCCGGGGTGCCAGCTGCGGGAACCAAGCACGATGACCGGGTCGCGGACGGGGTCGAAACCACGGGCGAGCATCTCCATCGCCTCGCGGCGGATCTGGTTCTCGTGGGTCTGGCGGCGCTTGTTATAATCGTCCAGCTTCTCCGCCATCGTCCGCGCCAGCCGCTTGCAGTCCGTGAGCAAGGTGGCCAGCGCGTCTTCCGGCACGTCCATGCGACCGGCGGCATTCAGGCGCGGTCCGATGCGGAAACCGACATCCATGGAGGTCGGCTTGCCGTTCATGCCGGAAACCTCCTGCAGCGCCTGGAGGCCGGGGTTCAGGGTCATCGGCAGGCGCTTGAGACCGTGCCGGACCATGATCCGGTTCTCGCCGATCATCGGCACGATGTCCGCGATCGTGGCAACTGCGACCAGTTCGAGCAGCTCCTTGAGGTCGAAGGACTCGACCGGCCGCTCCTTCATCATCGCGTGGGCCAGCTTGAAGCAGACGCCGGCGGCGCAGAGATAGGTCGGGCCACCGCCGCACTTGGGATTCACCAGGGCATTGACCTCCGGTCGGCCGCGCGGGCTCGGCTCGTGGTGGTCCACCACGATGACATCCACCCCGTCCTGCCGCAGGCCGGCGATCTCATCGATCGAGACGGTCCCGCAATCGACGGCGATCAATAGATCCGGCTTCGGCCCCTCCACCATGCAGCGGGCGAGGGCGGCACAACTCAGGCCGTAGCCTTCGCTGCTGCGCCGCGGGATGAAATGGCGCGGCTCCAGCCCGTAGGCGTGCAGCAAGCGGCGCATCACCGCGATCGAGGTCACCCCGTCCACGTCGTAGTCGCCGTAGATGCAGATCTTCTCGTGGCGGTCGATCGCGCGCAGGATGCGGGTCACCGCCTCGCGCATCTCCGGGATCAGGAAAGGGTCGCTGAGATCCCGGAGCTTCGGCCGGAGGAAACCCTCCAGATCCTCGCCCGCTGGCAGGCCGCGCTGGCGGATCAGATGCTCCAGAATCGCCGGAAAGGCGTGTCCCCGACCGTTTCCGTTGGTTTGGAAAGGGTCGCCGCGGAGAATCCAGTCGGCGGGAGGAGCGCGCATTTCGGTGCCGGAACCATAGGCAGCGCACGCCATGCCACTCAAGCCCGCATCGCGTTCAGTCGAACAATGTCGGCAAATGCGGATTGCGGAAATGCTCAAACGCAAGTTTCACATAGTGAGGCGCATTCCGGTAAGGACACAGATCGGGCAAGGCATCCGGCGCGAAATATGCGGAGCCGTCCGTCTCGTGCGAGACCGCCAGCACCCCGCCCGTTGGTCGACAAAGAAATACCAGCTTGTAGACATGCTCCGGCTGCCGCGGGTGTCCCTGCCTGTCCTTGTCCCAACAGGCTACGAGTTTGAGTACTTCCACCTCGATCCCCGCCTCCTCCCGCACCTCCCGCACGGCATTTTCCGCCGGGCTCGCATTCAGATCCGCCCAGCCCCCGGGCAGCGACCAAGTCCCGGTCCCTGCCTCCCGCACCAGCAGGATCTTCCCGTCCTCGATCACCGCGGCCCGGATATCGACCTTCGGCGTGGCATACCCGATCTCGACCGGCCAACGGAAGTCCCCCGCCTGCGCCGCCAGCAGTTCCGAGGCGATTTCATGCAGCCGCCGGTAGCGCTCGAGATCGTACACGCCCGTCGAGTAATGCAGGCCTGCCTCGGCCATCGACTTCAGCTCGCGGGAAACGGCAAGGAGATCGGTCACACGGGAATGACGCAGCCGGATTCGCCGAATGTCGAACGAGTTCTCGAAAGCTCTGCCAATTGGGTGGATACCGGCTCCATGACGATCCCACGCAGCCGTCCGCTCTACACCCTGCGGATCGCGCTGACGGTCGCGAGCGGCCTGCTTCTGCGGTCGCCATTCGTCTCCCTGCCGAGGTTCGCCGAAAAATACGGGGGCGACATGCTCTGGGCGCTCATGGTGTTCTTCGGCTTCGCGGCGGCCTTCCCTCGCGCCTCCACCCTG
>CAMLOZ010000458.1 GCA_946481625.1 uncultured Haloferula sp.
GAGCCGAAGAGAACCATGGCGGCGAGGCCTGCGGAGGCGATCGCGTAGCCCTTGGTCACCGCCTTCATGGTATTGCCCACCGCGTCGAGTTCGTCGGTGACCTTGCGGACCTCGGGGTCGAGTCCGCTCATCACGGCAATGCCGCCGGCGTTATCGGTGATCGGTCCGAAGGCATCGAGCGAGATGATGATGCCCGAAAGGCTGAGCATGCTGACCACCGCGATGGCGATGCCGTAGAGCCCGGCCTCGTGGTGGCACCACCAGATGGAACCGACGATGCAGAGCACCGGCAGCACGGTGGCGTGGTGGCCGGTGCTGATGCCGGCGATGATGTTCGTGGCGTGGCCGGTTTCGCAGGCTTTGGCCAGGCGGCGCACCGGGCGGTTGGCGGTGGAGGTGAAGTGGTTGGTGATCGCCACCGCCGCGAAGGTCATGGCGATGCCGATGAGGACGCAGATGTAGAGCGATCGGGAATCCACCAGCTTGCTGGAATCCTCCAAATTGCCGGAGAACTCCAGTGCCGCCGGGAAGAACATTTCGGTGACGGGCTTGAGAAGAGCGGCGGAGACCAGACCGCTCACCACCACGCCGCCGATCAGCGCCTTGGTCGGGGATATCCGGGCGATGTTCACGAAGGCGATGCCGAGGATCGCCCCGATGATCGAGACCCCGCAGATCACGAAGGGATAGATGACCGCGGTGAGCGCGTGGTTCAGGGCGGTGAGGTAACCGACCAGCACGGCACCGATCAGGCTGACAGCGTAGGTCTCGAAGACATCCGCCGCCATGCCGGCGCAGTCGCCGACGTTGTCGCCGACATTGTCCGCGATTGTCGCGGGATTGCGCGGATCGTCTTCCTGGAGATTCTGTTCGATCTTCCCGACGAGGTCCGCGCCGACATCGGCGGCCTTCGTGTAAATCCCGCCACCGAGACGGGCGAAAACGCTGATCAGCGAACTGCCCAAGGCGAGCCCCACCAGCGAGTCGATGGCCACCTTGGTGTTCCCGCTGATCTCGCGGATCACCAGATAGAAAGATCCCACCGAGAGCAGCCCCAGTGCCACCACGAGCAGGCCGGTAACCGCGCCGCCGTTGAAAGCGACACGGAGCGCCGAGTGCGAACTCACCGACGCGGCCTGAGCCGTCCGCACGTTCGCCCGCACCGCCACCATCATCCCGATGTAACCGGCGGCCAGCGAGCAGATCGCCCCGAGCACGAAGCCGAGGGCGGTTTCCCAACCGCGCAGCCAGAAGATCGCCGCGAAGATCAGGGCGGCGATGACCAGCACCGTGACCAACTGGCGGTGAAGATAGGCTTTCGCGCCTTCCTGGATCGCTTGGGCGATTTCCGCCATGCGCTCATTCCCCGGGGAAGCGGCGAGTACGGTCCTGATCAGGAGGGCGGCGGCACCGAGACCGAGGATGCCGAGGACGAGGGAGGTTCCGATGCCGTGATCGGTCAGGAATTGCTGCACGGAATGAGTTTGGTTTGGGTTATCCTGCACCATGAACGATGCATTCTAACTGACAAGCCGAAAGCAAGATGGAGAAAGGCTTGACGGGCCGGGGAGCATTTCCTTCCCCGCCGGGGACCGTCACCGGCTCTCACCTTGGGCGGCGGGCTGGTTCCGCCAGTCCGGGCCATACAGGAAATAGCGCCGGTATTCCTCCTCGTTTGCAAGGATGGGCAGGCCCGTCTCCCGGATGATATTGGCGATGGCCTCCATGTCCCAGTCCGTGGCATCGGTCGCGGGCGGGACGGCGACGCCGTTCTTCGAGCTGAGGGAGACGGTGATGTGGCCGAGGATGGAGCCCTCCTTGTCGTAGAGGACAAAACCATGATGCGGCTCGTAGCGTCCTGATGGGGAGCGTCCTTCCTTGCCGCTCAGGGCGGTGAGAAGGCGCTCCGGCTGATTGCCGACCAGCATCCTGGCCCCCGGCGAATCGACCACTCCGGGATGAAGCTTGCCATCCTCGATGATCGAGCGGGTCTTGCCTTTCTCCGGATCGAAGAGATAGGCTTTCACCTCACGGAAATTGCCCGGGGTCCAGAACCCCGGGACCCGGGCCGGGGCCGCAGCCGTTGCTTCCTTGAGGCGGCGGCCGAGGTAGTGGACGGTGCCATCGGACGCGACGCCTTGGATGGCATCGACCGGGTAGGCACCCTTGGTATCGAGCTCGAAGACCACGAGGGCCACCGCCGAGCCGTCCGCCGCTTGCAGGCTGGTGGTGCCGATGATGCGCGGCACGCCGAGATGGGATTCGTAGATCCTGCGGACCTGCCACTTGCCGGAATGGTCCATCGAAACGAGATGGACGGTGCCGGTCATGCGCTCCATCTGCATGGTGCCGCCGGTGGCGAGATACCGCTTGTTTCCGATGGCACGCAGTTGCTCGACGCGGCCCTCGACGAGCATTTCCCAACCGGTCGCCTTCTCCTCGGCGAAGAAGAGGGCACCACCGGTTTCTCCCGCGAGGAAGGAAACGAAGCGGCCCTCGCTTGCCCGCCAAACCGTCGCGGGGCGGTCGAAGGCCCGGTTGAAGCGGGTGGGCGCCGGCAGGTCGGGAGCTTGCTCCGAGGTCTGCGGATCGTTGCCGGTGAGAGGCTTGACCTCGAAACCGCCCAAGGTGACGAAGACCCCGCCCGCCACTCTTTCCTCTTGAGCGGACAGAGGAAGGGCGAGGACAGGCAGGCAAGCGGCCAGAAGCACGGGCCGGAAGAAGGCTTTCATGAGGCTACGCACTAGCAGAGCCGCGGGCGGGACTGCAAGACATGCGGGATGGCGGCCGACGTGGATCGACTGGAAACTTTCCGCTCCGACACCGGCGCGCGCCATCCGCCGGCGCTCCGCTGGGTACAAAACGCGGGTAACGGCAGGCAATGAAAGCTGCCACCCCGCCTCATGCCGCCCGCCGACGGCGGCGGACGAGCAACGGTGCGGCAAAGGCGGCCAAGAATAGTGCCGAAGGCTCGGGAATAACCCCCACCTCGATGGGGTCGCCCGAGTCGTCGAAGGCCCAGTCCCTGACCACGCCGCCGGGGTTGTTGGCGGTCACCTCAAGGCGCATCCAGCCGAAGTAGGGGCCGGAGGAATCGTTCGTGGTAAAGGAGAACCCGATATAGGACTCCACACCCTCCACGAACTGGTTCGTACCCGGACCCATGTGGGTGCTCGATCCGCCGGGCGAGGCGGCGAAGGTCAGCGCGCCATTCACCTCGGTGCCCGCATCGAGACGCAGGATGCTGGCCGTGCTGACGACGCTCTCGGCCACCGGATGGAAGTCCACGCTGGTCGATATCACCGAGCCGCCGAAGAAGGGATTGATGTCCCAACCCGCAATCGAGGTGTTGCCGGACGTCATGCCGTCGAGGTCGATGAAAACACCGTCGAAGTCGGTCGGAATGCTGATGTTCATCTCGCCGCTGTAAACGATGGCGGCATCGGCGTGGTCAGCCGCGGCGACGAGTCCCGCCGCCAACAGACCGAGTAAGGGAATGCTATTCATGAGCAAGGGTGGATCGGGATTCAGGGAACTTCGAATTCGACGCGGACGCGGAAGAAGCGGGCCTTTCGTCCGTCGGACAGGAAGAACGGATAGGGCACGCTGACGAGCTCGTAGTCGCCGTCGGCCAGGAGGACCTGCGGCGTGGCCGTGGAGATCTCCCAGGTGGAGGAGGGAGTGGCGGCGAACTCGACATGGTAGCTCAGGCCATCGGTCGCATAGGTCACGCGGCGCATGAAGAGTGCATCCATGGTAGGCGCGCCCGCGGTATTGACGATCTCGTGGATCGGACGACCACGGTTGTTGAGC
>CAMLOZ010000459.1 GCA_946481625.1 uncultured Haloferula sp.
GGGTCTCTCGGTGATGGGAAACACCACGGCCAACGCACAGCGGACCGCCACGGACCAGGTCGTGGCCGCGATCGAGCAGGCGCGCACCGCCGCCATCACCCGCCGCAAGCCCGTCATCCTCGCAATCGCCGAGCCTCAACCCGGGGACGTGGACGAGAACTGCCGCTTCGGGCTTTTCGAAATCGATGCCCTCCCCGACGAAGGCTCGGACCTCGATGCCCGCCAGCTCCAGCGCTGGAACACCCTGCCGGCCGGCATGATCTTCCTGGACGGCAAAGTCCGCGACTTCGAGAACCTCCTCGATCAGGACAAGGTGCAGCTCAGTTGGAAGGACGGCCAGAACTCGGCCACCGTCCACGCCTTGGTTTTCAATACCCGCGGCGGCTTGGCCTGGCCGAGCGGGTCGGACCCCGTGGCGGTAAAGCTCGGCGGCGGGAACTACCGCAACGGCAAGCCCATGCCGGTCGCGGGCGGCGGCCATAGCACACTGCGCATCGGCCGCGTGGTGGCCCGACCCTGGAGACTCGATCAATGAAATCCGCTCCATCCAAACCGGGCCTGCAGCGCGGCGTCTCCCTGGTGGAGGCGATGGTTTCGATCGGTGTGCTGGCCGTGGCCGCCCCGCTCGCCCTGGCCGCGCTCATGCGTGCCGGCGAGGGAACCAGCGCCTCGCGCGCGGAGACCCGGGCACCGCTCATCGTCGAGAACTGCATGTCCGAACTCGCCATGGCCCGCAAGGGCTCCGCCGAGCACCTGCCATCCATGCTGCCCGGCGAGGAGTTCGGGAAGACCGACACGCTCTGCCTCGCCTTCGGGCATGATGGAGGGCTGCTGGGGCGGATCGACGGCAGTCAGTATGACGCCGGCGCCGAATCCGTCGCCACCGGGGACGCCTATTATCTGGCCACGCTCCAAGGCGTGGCAGATGAGGAGCGCACCGGCTTCCCGCCCATGCTCCGGGTGAAGGTCACGATTGAATATCCTTCCATCGCTCCCTCCGAGCGCCGCCGCAAAATGGAATTCTTCACGAAGCTCCCATGAAGTCCGGAACCGCCCCCCCGCGCAGCGGTTTCACGCTGGTTGAAATGATGGTCACCATGGCCATCGGCTCGATCGTCCTCTTCGTCGCCGCGACCGTTCTGTCCCGCGCGGGGGATGGCTACGACCGCGGGTCCGGAAATGTTGCGGCCGAGCGCGAAGCCCGTGCGGCGCTTACCCAGATGGCCGGCGACCTCGCGAAGGCCGAGTGGCACAGGGATACCATCCTGGAAAACGACGGCTCCGGCTGGAAGCGGGCGAAGCTCGGCATCCTCTCCCTGCAAGCGGACGACGCCCAATCCGAGGACAAGCGCAACGGCGATCTCTGCGCCGTCCACTACTATACCAAGGACATCGAGGTCGGCGGCGCGCTGGTGCGTTGCCTGATGCGCGGCTTCCGCGAAAGCGGCGAGGTTTTCCCCGCGCTCAAGAACGGCACCTACGACTCCCTTTTCACGGAGGAAGATGCCGACGAGCCGCTGGCCTTCGGCGTGGTTTCTTTCTCCGCCGAGCCCCTCCAGCGTGACGGGAGCGGCAAATGGGAGGAATGGAACGGCGATACCAGCAGTGCGCCCGCCGCCATGCGGATCAAGCTGGTGGTGGCCCGGCGCGAGCTTCTCGGCAAGCTCACGACCTCCGCCGAATGGGACGTCGGCCCCTTGCTCGGCAATCCCGAAGAGGCCGGCCACAACCGCAACCTGGAAACTTACGAGGCTATCCAACGATTCGGAAACGATGCTTGAACGCCATCCACGCCGCGAGAACGCGCAGGGCTTCACGCTGCCGGCGGTGATGATCGTCGCCGCCGCGATGCTCATCCTCGCCGTGGGCCTGATCGCCATCATCAGCATTGAAAAGAAGACCGCCCGTTCCTTTGCGGATGCCAAGCGCGCCGAACTCGCGGCCCGCGCCGGCCTGGAAGACTTCAACGCCATCCTCCGCGCGGAGACGGCCAACGACGACTTTCTCGTCATCGGGCGGGCCTCGCCCAACGTCCCGGATGACAGCAAGCTCGACGCTCCCTCCCAGCTCTACATCGCCCGCGGCGAAGGCGGCGGCACGAGCGTGCGCCACCGCTACACGCCGCTCTTCAGCACGACGGAGATGCCTGCCAAGGGAGGGACGCTGGAGGCACCCGAGATCCCCGAGGTGGACGACGACGATGCCACCTATGCCTCGATCAAGGCCCTGCCCTGGCAGGATCCGGTGCGGGTCGAATGGGTGCCGGTGGAAAACGAGAAGGGCGAGATGGTCGCCCGCTACGCCTATTGGGTGGAGGACCTCCAGTCGAAGGTGGACGCCAAGACCGCCGGCAATACCGAAGGCACCGGCGGAGGCAACGCCCGCAACGCCTACCCTTTCCCCGCTTCCGGCATGAACCCCGAGCCGCCGGAGGAGGACGACGAACCGCGGCTCGACCAGGTGGCCATCCACGTGCTCGACCCCAAGGCGACGGAAGATGGCGACGGCACGCTGACCAACAAGATCATCGGAGGCAGGCCGGCGATGCTCTCGCCCGACTCGGTGGTGGCCGCCGCGGGATACGAGCCCCCCTTGGAACGAAACGCCGAAGGCGAGCTCGAGCAGCCGGTGGCTGCAGCGCTCGAACGCAACGCCAGCGCGGTCGTCCAACCCTACGAGGAGCGACCGGTCGTCCCCTATGCTCCCGGAATCTCGGGCGAAGCGGCGGGGCAGCCGAAGCTCAATCTCAACGAGCTGCTCGCCAAGTCGGGCGGCAACGCGGTGGACGAGTTCGCGAACTGGGTGGACTCGGCGTTGCCGGAATTCAAGAACCGCCGCGGCGGCTTCCCGGAAGATTACCTCCGCACCATCGCGGCGAATGCCTTCGACTACGCCGATGCCGACCAAAACCCGCGCGTGGCGGAGGGAAGCTACCGCGGCATCGAGGGCTTCCCCCTGGTGAGCGAGCACATGTTCTCCATGAAGTGGGAGAGCGTGACCCGCGACGAGACCCGCACCTATGTCACCATCGTTGTGAGCGTCTTCGCCGAGCTCTGGAACATGACCAACCTGCCCGTGACCGGCAGGGCCCAGCTTTCCTACGAGACCCAGTACTCCATGCAGATCGGCGCGATCCCCGATATCAACCTGGGAGATCCCGAATTGCTCCTAGACCCCGCTGTCACCATCACCAACATCGTCAAGGAGGGTAACGATTCGCTCTGGTTCCCCGAATTCGATGTCTCGCTGCGCGCGAACGAATACCGCATCTACAAGCTCGGCGAAGCGCGGATCAAGATCGACGCCGGCGCGGCTTCGCTCTTCGTGCCCAGCCCTCTGGAAGTCAGCAACGACGACAATCAGGAGAGCGGCTACAAGATGCGCTGGAACGGCACTCTGGTGGACTTCTCGAAAGGGAAGCTGCGCCACTACGACCAGCTCCTCTACTACCCCGGCAACAGCGCCACCAACTCGAGCCAGAAGGTGTCCGCCACGATTCCCGGCCACAGCTACAAGCTGAAGACCGAGACCTTCGTGAACAACATGGGCGACCCGCGGATGTCGATGTATTTCACCGCGCCGCAGGATGCGAACTCCTGGCCGCAGAACTACAGCCCGAACCGCCGGACAATCCGCTGGGGCAGCATCTACTCCTCCGACTCCGCGGCGAAGCGCAAGCACTACGGGCGCGTGCTCCCCGCCGAATGGCCCGATGGCGGGCACAATTCCGCCTACGGCTCGAATTCCTTCTTCACCGAGGACCGCCGCGTCGCTCCGGACGATGCCCGCTTCTTT
>CAMLOZ010000460.1 GCA_946481625.1 uncultured Haloferula sp.
GGCAACCCGCCGCCGCCCGCAAGTCATCCAGCGACCGCCCCTCGCGATCCCGCAACGCCCGCGCCTCATCCGGCGACGTCGTCCCCGCCATCAAGCGGCTCCCCAGACACCCGATCCCGAACCGCGTCGGTTCCTCCGAAGTGAACATGATCAGCTCGATGCTCCGCTTCGGCACATGCCCCGCCTCCTTTAAAACCCGCATCGCCTCCAGGCCACCGAGCACCCCCACCACGCCGTCATACTTCCCCGCATTCGGGATCGCGTCCGTATGCGAGCCCGTCGCCACCGCCGGCAAGCACGGCTCGCTGCCCTCCCAGCGGATGAAAAGATTCCCCACCGGGTCCTGCCGCACATGGAAGCCCGCCTCCTTCGCCAGCACCGTCAGCCACTCGCGCGCGCCCAGGTCCTCCGGAGAAAACAGCACCCGCGTCACCGCCGGTGCCGGATGCGCCGAAATCGCCGCAAGCTCATCAATCTCCCGGTCAAGGCGGCTCACCATCTTCATTCACCCGCAGACTGGCAAATCCCGTGCCTCCTGCAAAGCCCGCGCCTCAACCTCTTTCATCAAACCGCACAGCGGCACTTCGTTTGATGAGGTGATTGGGTGATTTCTGCCCTTCTCAGGGCAGTCGATGCACATCCTTGTAGTAAAGGTAGCTCGCCGGCTCGTCGCCCATCGCCACGAACCACTGCGGGCAATAAGGGGCCATCCAGATCGCATCCCCCGCCTTCACCGGGTAATACCGGTCCTCCAGCCGATACACCCCTTGGCCCGATAGCATCAGCAGCCCGTGCTCCATCACGTGCGTCTCCACGAAGGGCAAGGTCGCGCCCGGCTGGTAGGTGAAAACGTTCATCGCCAGATCATAGCGCACGTCGAGGGGCAGCAGCGTCTGGAGCCGCGCCTTCTCGTTCCCGAGGAAGGGCTCCGAGGGCACGTCCGAGATGTGTCCGTTCACGGCTGGCGGTGCCTCGAGGTTGTCCACCGGCTCGTAGACCTTGCGGAAGATCGTCAGCCGCGTTCCCTCGCTGCCGTGCAGGGCCAGCACGTTCTCGCTCGGCACGAAAGCGAACCCGCCCTCCGCCAGCGTCACATCGCCGTCATCCCAGACGACCCGGCAATCGCCGTCCTCCACATAGAGGACGTGCTCGTGCTCGTCCGCGGGGAAAAGCGCCATGCCGCCGCCTTCGCCATAGACAACGAGCATCTGGCTGAGTTCGGCCCCCATCGCGGGCGAAAGGATCACGTAGGCGATCGCTCCCTCCCAACCGGGAAAGGCGCTCGGCACGTGCCCGTCCGGAGCGATCAGGGCGTGGCGAAGCTCGACGTGGGTGCGGGTCTGTCCAAAAAGAGGGGTCATAGGTCGGGCATCAGGAAACGACCGTGCGTGGCGGGGGAGACGGGATTTCCCCGCAGCCAGGTGGCTTCCACCCGCCATGCACAGCGCATGCCCACATAGGGCGAAATCGGGTGCCGGGCCAGCAAGTCCTTTGTCTCGATCACGTACTCCTCCGGCGTGAGCAAGCAGAAGTCGGCATCCATGCCCTCCGCGATCCGTCCCTTGTGGCCGTCCAGGCGGAAGCGCCGGGCGGGGTTGATCGAGAAGACCGCCGCGAGCATTTCCCACGAGGTCTCGCCGGGGCGTCCTTCCAAAGGCACCGTTCCGCCCCGCGGGTCGGGCTGCCAGGAGCCGACCGCCCGCTCAAGCATCAGGGGAAAACCATGCTGGCAGCCCGCGATCCCGCCCCACATCGAGAAAAAATCGTCCCCCTCCTTCAACTCCGGCGGCGAGGGCGAATGGTCCGAGCCCATCGTATCGATCATTCCCGCCCCCAAAGCCCGCCACAATCCCTCGACGGTTCCGGGCGAGCGCAGGGGCGGGGCGCATTTGGCGGCGGGGCCGATCCGCTCGGCGGCCCAGGTGTCGAGGAGCAGATAGTGTGGGCAGGTCTCGGCGGTGACGTCGATGCCCTCGCGCTTGGCGGCGGCGATCAGCTCGATCCCTTCCGGGGCGCTGACATGGACGATGTGCAGGGCGCAGCCGGTGTCCTTCGCACAAGAGACAGCCATTTCGATGGCAGCGATCTCCGCGGCGACGGGCCGGGAGGCGATCCAATCGGCCATGGTGCCGGGGCGCGGCAGGGGGAACTCGCGCTGGTGGGCGGCGATCACCGCGGGACTCTCGGCGTGGACAGCGACGGGGACCTCGAACTCGGCGGCGACGTGCATGCCCTTGCGCAGGGTGGCTTCGTTGGCGGCCGAAAACTCATCGATGCCGCTCGGGCAGAGGAAGGCCTTGAAGCCGGCGACCCCGGCACGGGCAAGGTCGGGGAGGTTGGAGAGGGACTCCGGCGTCAGGCCGCCCCAGAGGGCGAAGTCGAGGCGGCTGTTCGCCTCGCCCGCGCGGCGCTTGGCCATGAAGCTCGCGACATCGAGCACCGGCGGGTGGGAGTTCAGGGGCATGTCGATCAAGGTCGTGCCACCCCCCGCCGCCAGTGCCGCGGAGCCGGTGGCGAAGCCTTCCCACTCGGTCCTGCCGGGCTCGTTGAAGTGGACGTGGGCATCGACGAGGCCGGGGAACATGACCTTGTTCGAGGCATCGATCTCGACCGCCGCGGAGCCGGTGAGGCTGGGTGCCAGATCAGCGAAGCAGCCGCCGGAAATGCCGACGTCCAGAACGCGCACGCCCTCGGCGGTGACGACGGATGCTTGGCGGACGATCGTGTCGAAGTGGCTCATCGCTAAAAGGCAGAATCACTAATCATCAATCGAAGTGTTTTTTGGAAAGGAAGCAAGGTGGCGCTGAATCATTCGACGCGCTTGAGAAATTCGACGAGGACTTTCAGGGCGACGGCGATGTCCTCGGGGCTGGCGTATTCGTCGGGGTGGTGGCTGAGGCCGTTGCGGCAGCGGACGAAGACCATGCCGACGGGCATGGCGGTGGCCAACATGACGGCGTCGTGGCCGGCACCGCTGGGGAGTTCGCGGCGGGTGCCGGCGACGGCTTCGATGGCGTCGAGGAGCTGGCGGCGGAGGGTGGGGTCGCAGGGGACGGCGTTGTTCTCCTGGACGAGTTCGGAGGCCAGTTCGAGGCCGCGGGTGGCGGCGATGGTGGCGAAGGTGGCGAGGAGGCGGGCGAGGAGGCGCTCGCGGGCGGGGTCGTCGGGATGGCGGAAGTCGAGGGTGAAGCGGACTTCGCCGGGGATGGCGTTCGAGGCGCCGGGGTGGAGGTCGAGCTTGCCGACGGTGGCGACGAGGGGCGGCTCGTGGCGGGCGAGGGATTCGGCGGCGAGGAGGCATTCGGCGGCTCCGGCGAGGGCGTCCTTGCGGAGGTCCATGGGGGTGGTGCCGGCGTGGTCGGCTTGGCCGCGGAGGGTGAGGAGGAGGCGGCTTTGGCCACAGATGGCGGAGACGCCGGAGACGGGTTCGCCGGCTTCTTCGAGGACCCGGCCTTGCTCGATGTGGACCTCGACGTAGCCGCGGGCGGTGCCGGGGGGGTAGTGGAAGGCGGCGAGGCGGGGGGGACTTTTAGTGCCCTTTTTTGGCCTTTCAAGATTGCCTTGGAGGGCTTCTCTAACAGATATTCCATTCGCATCTCGCGTATCCAGAACGTGTTGCGGGAGTTGACCCACGCAGGCGCGGCTGCCGAGGTAGGTGGCGTGGAAGCGGACGCCCTCTTCATCGGAGAAACCCAGGACGTGAACGGGAAAGTCGAGCGGGCCGGTGATTTCCAGCGCGGCGAGGGCACATCCTCCAGGCCGCGGGCCAGAAGGTCGAAC